>NZ_JAAHHU010001400.1:0-1330 GCF_010672095.1 Moorena sp. SIO3I6
CAAACATTTATCCTTGATGATATTCCTTTTTCTTTCTCCGAAGGTCCCGAAAATGGTGAATCAAACGTTACAGTGATTCGCTTTTTCCAAGATTGGGTAGACCGTAATGCTACCAGAGTTTTCGCAGCGCGATCGCAATTTAATCTCGGCATAGATGCCTTTGATGCTACGGTGAATAATGAAGCTCCGGATGGGCGGTTTTTGTCTTGGTTAGGACAATTCCAATGGGTACAGCGTTTATCATCCCGAAATTTATTCTTACTACGTCTTAATACCCAACTAACATCAGATTCCTTATTATCTATTGAAAGGTTTAGTGTGGGGGGAGTCGATACAGTAAGAGGATATCGGCAAAATCAATTAGTAGCAGATAATGGGATCACAGCTTCAGCAGAAGTCCGTATTCCTCTGACAGCAAACACCAATACATTGCAAATCACGCCCTTTTTTGATATTGGCACGGCTTGGAATAATGGCGGTACAAATCCAGACCCACAAACCATAGCGAGTTTGGGGTTAGGATTAATTTCGCAGCCTAGTAACGCTTGGAATTTACGTTTAGATTATGGTATCCCCTTGATGAGTGTTGACGACTCTGGGAATACCTTGCAAGATAATGGTTTTTACTTTTCTTTGCAATATCAACCATTTTAGCGATGCAGAGGTGCGACCCACCTGGCAAGCTCTTCTAGTTTCCCCTTCGCCCACACCCCACACCCCACACCCCACACCCCACACCCCACACCCAGTAAACCTTTGTTCGCGTAGCGTGGCCGAAAGGCCAAGGCTGTTTGTCACCCCGTCAGAAAATATACACTTTTCTGTATATCCTATTAAGTCCACCTCCGATACTATAAGTAAAGACAGCATCAGAAGATAAACAAGTTATTAATGAACTTATATTAAGTCTAGCCCTGGTGTCAGCCAACAATTTTTAAATTTTGTGTATTTAGCTAAAACAAACTAGAGGAGAAGGTGATATGGTCAATGCCAGATCTGATGGGTTAACAATCAATCAAGATTTACCCAATACCAGTAACTTGAAGATTTTAGTAGTAGATGACCACCAACTCATTTTGAAAGGAACAGTCAACGAGCTAAGCCAACAGTATCCAGACGCAGAAATAGTCAAAGCACAAACCGCACAACAAGCTCAAGAGGAAATCGCTAATTCTCACTTTGACCTTTTGGTGATGGATTTGTCTATACCAGAAAAGCCAGGAATGAGTGCCGAAATTGATACTGGTATTTACTTACTTAAGAAGTTACTACAAAACTATCCCCAACAGAATTTCCTGGTGCAAAGCAGTCATGTCAAGACACTGGTACG
>NZ_JAAHHU010001401.1:0-1329 GCF_010672095.1 Moorena sp. SIO3I6
CCAGACAATACGATGCCGATGCGGGTGGCTATGTCTGCTACTAACCCCAATTTATTTGTTGTGACAGTTAGTCAAGGTCAGCCCCTGCGCACTACGGATGGAGGGGTGACCTGGCAAAAGGTTTCAGGATTACCGAATGGTCCGGGTGGTCCATGGAATTGGTCTCAATCTTTAGCGGCAGACCCTGTAGATGGCAACACGTTTTATTACTATGCCAAAGGCAAAGTCTATCGTTCCAATGACGGCGGCTCATCCTTTCAAATTGTGAATGATTCACTGCGGAATGAAGGTTGGCATTCCCTGAAAACGGTGCCAGGGGTTAAGGGTGAAATTTGGCTGAGTCTAGACCGCAAGGGTTTTTATCGCTCTACCGATGGTGGTAAGTCATTCCTTAAGGTCCCTTCAGTAACCAGAGCTCACCTATTTGCTTTTGGTAAAGCACCCCAGGGAAGCGACACTCCAGCACTATATATTTATGGCAATATTGATGGAAATGTTCCCAATCTCGGAAATGGGGTTAGGAATCAGGAAGCTAGAGGGACTTCAGGAAGGTCAGCCAAAAGCCGTGCCCAAGAACCAGGAATATTCCAGTCTCTTGACATGGGACGCACGTGGACACGGATGGGCGATCGCTCCCGACCAATTGGCAATAGACCTGGTGTGATGGAGGCGAGTAAGCAGGAGTTCGGACTTGTTTTTATTGCTACCAATGGTAGAGGAATATACTATGGATCACATTAGGATTAATTTTGATTGATTGCTTAAGATTTTTATAAAATTTTCCTTGTAATTCGGGTAATCCTTATTGAATAGGGAATACACTAAATTACTGACTCGTTTCGTGTTAATCAGGGAATCAAACTATGGCAATCCTGCAATTTTTAATCATTAGCGCCATTTGTATGGTGTTAATCAAGTTTGTTGCTTCTTGGTTTGGGTATGGCAACATACCGATACTGAATAAATTGGTGACAATTATTCTCAGCGTCTTCGTGACCTTTGAAATTATTCAGCTGGTGCAAGCCATGATTATCAAATTTGGTTGAGGGCTGTTCGCCCTTGGCGTTCCCCTAGGGTCGGTTGAGGGAGGGTTGTTCGCCCTTGGCGTTCCCGTAGGGTAGGTTGAAGGTTGAAGGTTGTTCGCCTTTGGCGTTCCCGTAGGGTAGGTTGAAGGTTGTTCGCCTTTGGCGTTCCCGTAGGGTAGGTTGACCTTCAATAAGATGCGATCGCTTAAATTATTAATAAGTTACTAAAGTTAAAAGTTGACTAGAGCGTTTCTCCTACTTATGAGGTAAAGTCAATTTTCTTACCCCTACTCCCTACTCCCTA
>NZ_JAAHHU010001402.1:0-1327 GCF_010672095.1 Moorena sp. SIO3I6
CCTTTTAACCCTATTGGGGTATATTCCAGGAATTATCCATGCCGTTTGGGTGATTGCCAAGAGATAAAATAAAGGATTAGACTGACTACAAATGTACAGTTCAAAACAATCATCCCAACCTGTGAAGTATAAGGATTTGAACTATCAGGGAGTCTACCCCTGCCCAGTCTGTCGTGTGGGTCAAATTCAAAATTTATCATTAATGGAAGCTTTTGCCTGTCACGAGTGCCGCCATATTTTCACTGCTGATCTCGAAAGGCAAATACTCAAAATAACTGATCGGCAGCCCCCAATGACCTGGCACTGGAATGGCAAAAAGTGGACAGGGGCGCATCTAGAGGGGGTTGAATGGGGATGGGTGAATTGGTTCTTAGCCTTGGCATTTGTAGTTTGTCCAACCACTTTAATTGGGGCAGCCGTTTATATGTTTCCGCCTGCCCCAGATAGTCCTATATCTTGGCTTCCAGCTGCTTGGGTAGGGTTAACGTTTTTCTGCCATTTAGCAATTGTTGTCTGGTTAGTGATGGAATTTTATCAATTTCCAGTTTGGGAGTACTTGAGAATTGGACGGCAGCGAATTATGGGTCGTTAGTTTTATTAAGTAACTTTAAAATAGAGCTGATTCTTGTTAAGAAGAACACGCTTATATTTTAATCCTTTAGAATTATAAATTCTAAAGGATTAATGGTAAGAGCGCACCTTTGAATAAAATAAGCTGACGGCACCTCAAGTAGCGATGCAGCGCCTTCATGCGGGGGTTTCCCCCATGAGCGACTGCATCAAGACAGCGTGGCCAAAGGCCAACGGCTGACTGCTTACGAGCTGATTTCCTAGAGAAACACATTCTTATCCTCATGTCAAGTCCCACTGATTAGTTATACTTATAGGTTGCTAACAAAACTTTTTTAGAACTAATTGACCGTAGGTCACCAGGGGCGCGTTCGCTATGATGGAATAATGTGCAATTTTTAGCCATACCATAGTCAACTAATGCTTATGACCACATAAAGCCTATGATTGGATAAATAGTATAGACTAATTGATTCAAAGACAACTGCTGGAACTTTCGTATTTGGTTTTGGTGCTATCGTGATTGGAAGCAGTCTACACTTGTTGAGCGTACTGTCGGGTACTGTCGGGTACTGTCAAAGCGTACTGTCAAAAGGGAGGTTGGATTTCTTTCCACGACCACTTGACCAATAATAGACACATTAAGTGCCATGTTTTCATCTCAATCCCCCCAAGAAAATGGGGAATCTCCAAAAGGGGACATTACGCTGAAGGACGCTAACGGTAAAACTCTCGAATGTTACATTGAGCATTCCCT
>NZ_JAAHHU010001403.1:0-1325 GCF_010672095.1 Moorena sp. SIO3I6
TTCCTAAAAAAAGTTTCTCAGATTGTGCGGGAGGAAATGGATGCCACAGGTGCTCAAGAGTGTCTTCTAAGTTGGGATGTAGATATGCCCCAAGTTATGCCTCATGGAGAAGCTTTGGGAATTGATGTAGGAATTTCACATTTTGCTGCTGTCAGTAACGGTACTCTATTTTCCAATCCACGCCCTTTCAAGCGCCTCGAACGCAAGCTTAAATTGCTGCAAAAGAGGGTGAGCAAGAAGCGCATTGGAAGTAGCAACCGTCGCAAAGCACAGGCAAAAGTTAGTAAATTACACGAACAAATCGCTAACCTGAGGAAGAATTACCATTGGGAATTAGCTCATAATCTTTGTGATTGGGCTGGGATGATCTTTGTTGAAGATCTAAATCTCAAAGGATTGGCGAAGGGAATGCTAGGAAAGCACTGCTTAGATGCGGGATGGGGACAGTTTTTCCAAATATTAGAGCAGTGCTGTTTTAAGCGTGGTGTCTATTTCCAAAAAGTCGATTCTAAAAAGACTAGCCAAATTTGTCCCAATTGTTTAACAGAAACTGGAAAAAAAACTTTAGCTGAGCGTGTACATAGTTGTCCAAATTGCGGCTATACAACTGATAGAGATGTAGCAGCCGCTCAAGTCGTTCGCTTACGTGGACTTGCAGCCGTAGGGCATACGGTCAAGATGCTTTCTGAGGGTAAATTCGTAGGAATCCCTTTGAAGAAAGAATCCTTGTCCTTATAGGACGGGGAGTGTCAATCCACTGCTTAAAATCAGCTTGGTCTCTTAATTCTTGGAGTGTTGCTGGTGCCACTCCTAATCGTTGAGCTAATTCTTCTTCACTTAGTCCTTGTAGAAATTGGCTAAGTGAGTTAAAATCTGGTGAGCTCATTCCAACACATTAAATTCCAACACATTAGAGGTTAGCTGAACAATCAAAAATAATTCCGTACCCAAACTAAAACGGAAAAAAGTTCTCGTGACCTGCGTGCGTGCTACCCGATAACTGGGTTTTTAACTAAAACCCCTGGTTCTTTCTGAATCGGTAAAGCGTCTAATACATCAGTTTGAGCGCAATACTTTAAATCTTCATGACCATTGAGCCGCAGCAGCCGTTTTCCGTGACTAGCGTGATAGAACATCTCTAGTAATTTATCTTGCCACTGGGAGTAAAGTGCGATCGCACCAATTACTTCATCATTACCAGCAATGTCATCCACTGAGTTTCCAGTTTCTTCCATAAGTCTTTGAGTAATCGCCCCAGCACAAACTGTGTCTTCTAGGGAGTAGGCTCCTTCCCAACCTGACCCCACTAGCCAAATAGTATCTGG
>NZ_JAAHHU010001404.1:0-1321 GCF_010672095.1 Moorena sp. SIO3I6
GCTGTTTTTCAGCATCAAAGCCTAGTAGTCGTACCCGCCCCTGACAAACTAGGTAAAGATATTGGTGATCTTGTTCAATCTCAACAGAATCTTGGGATAGCTCTGGTTTAGTATAGGCAAGGATTTTATCCCCTAGCTGGAAGTTATCAAGGTCAAACGATTGACTAAATTCGTAGTTGAGCTTTGGATCGACTGAGTCTAGGGTCAAGCTTTGAAGCACTACTGATAAATTGCTAGCAGGGTCTGGGTTGATAGAAGACGATGGTAACCCATGCTCTTCCGAATCCCTGATTATATTCTTCATATGTTAAATATTGAAAATTGATTTTTAACAATTAACCATTTACAATTAACCTTTTATAATTAACTACATTTAGTTAGCTAATAGCTTAGTTTTTGTCAAGTCACTAACCGACTAGTTACCAATAATTCACAAAAAATTCACAAAAACTTTAAGTAAACTTCATCGAAACTTTAAAATACCGCTAGGGCATCTGGTGTAAAGTAAACCCATAAGGGTTGGGGATAGGAGGTCAAGTCTGAGTCGAACCATCAAGCCAATAATAGAAGTCAGCTAGATGTAAGCAGATAGGTCGGTTGATGCAAGTGCAGTTCAACATATTAAACACCGAAGACGTTGACAAGTAAGCTCTGCATCAATAGCCCATCAATAATCCATCAAACTGACCTAGGCAGGTGGGTTTTGTTCAGACTTGATGAATCTCCCAAATTTACCGCTTAGCTGACTAGACCTTACTAACAACCTGTGATTGTGATACAGGGGTTTTGCCAACTGGATGGTTACCAGCTTGACGGTTTTCTTTGATTAACCGATTGTAGGTTCGGTAAGGGATGTAATGGAGGGGGTTGTAGCCATAAAAACGCAGAACTAACACACAAGCCCAAGAATACTTGCCTGCGATGATAGCTTCTACGACCTGGTTAAGCTGATCATTAGTCATGACTGGTTCAGAGCTCGTAGAGGTTGACTTTGGTTGAGATGTTCTACTAGTTGATGGTCTACTAGTTATTGATAGTAATTTTTTTGCCATGGTAGTCACCCAGAATTAACGACATCTTGTAATGGTCTATACCCAACTGGCAAGGGGAAGTTGCCAATTAACCACGGTAATGATTAAGCCTTGGAACAGGTTAAGGATTTATGGCAATTGCGACCAATAGCTGACTATGGGGTTTCAGCTCATAGTTATTTGTCTAAACTTTGTCTAAACACTTATAGGGATAAACATTAAGTGATAAACAAGCTTTGCTGCTACAAACTACCATGGGGAACAATAACAAACTCTCAATCCAAGGATTA
>NZ_JAAHHU010001405.1:0-1321 GCF_010672095.1 Moorena sp. SIO3I6
GCGATCTTTACTTAATAGCATCCGCAGTCGCTGAGACGATATACCCAGCAGAGATGCAGCTTGTGTTGTACCGACAACCATAACTAAAATACTATTGCGGAATAGTATTGTAATCCCATCTAACTGGCAAAGTCAAGCTCAAGTAGGGAGTAGGGAGTAGGGAGTAGGGAGTAGGGGAGTAGGGGAGTAGGGAGTAGGGTGTAGGGTGTAGGGAGTAGGGAGTAGGGAACTAAAATTTTCGGAATTGATTTAGGTACCTTACATAACGTCTTTCTGAAGTTCTTGTTTAACCAGTTGAGCTAAGGTTTGGGCAGCTCCTGGTTTTCCCCGAACACTCTTTAGATGCGATCGCATTTCGGACAACTTTTCTGGATGCTCTAGATAGTCTAGGGCAAGTTGGGCAACCTCAACCGGCTCAAGCTTCCCTACCAATTCTGGCACAATTTCTCTTTTTGCCCAAATATTCGGCCATGCAAACAGACGCTTTTGCCCTAGCACCAACCAGTTAATCACTTTCGCTAGGCTAGAGCCTACTCCTGGTAACTTGACCAATAGACCGGGTAAGCCATCCCAAGCCCGCATGGCATCTAACTGTTGCGTCGGCAACAGCACAATCATTGGTACCGCCAAAGACCCCAACTCAGCGGTATTAGCTCCCACTGTGGTTAAGCAAAGACAACATTGTGATAACAATTCATAGGCCGGAAAGGACTGCCAGAGTTCTACACACAAGCCACTGGGGGTTTTGAGGAATAGTTGCGGGGTATTTGGTTGAAGGTTAGGAGGTTGTTCGCGTAGCGTGGCCTTTTGGCCAAGGGTTGAAGGTTGAAGGGTTGAAGGTTGAAGGTTATTAGGTTGCAGGTTAGACGGTTGCAGGTTAGACGGTTGCAGGTTATCCCGATTAAAAGGCGACTGTTGATAAATAGACCTCTTGCAAAAGTATTGTTCTGATCGTGTTCTTGATGCAGTCGCTCCTGGAGAGAACCCCCAAGACCACGCTGCATCCCTTGGCCTCAATTCTTGTTCCCTGTTCCCTGTTCCCAGATCCGCTGTTCCCTTTTCTGGAAGAAGTCTAATAAGTTGTGCCTCTGACCATCCTGTCTTGTTAATAATGGGATTGTGATCTCGATTGGCAAATTTGGCTAATGTTTTGAGATCTATGGTAGGAGCAACGGGAATCACAAAGCGAGTTTGGGGTCTAGCCCTGTGGATGTGTTCAGCGATCGCTAAAGACAAAGGCACTCCCTGAGCTAGTTTGGCTGGTTTTGACCCCGGTAATAGTGCGATCACTTCAGTGGAATGTTCAAGGGTATCTTCCGTT
>NZ_JAAHHU010001406.1:0-1320 GCF_010672095.1 Moorena sp. SIO3I6
GTTCGGGGGAGAAACCCTAAAATTCTTTGCCTTAGCACTAATTATTGGTTTTACAGCAGGGTCTTACTCCAGTATTTTTATTGCCAGTACCCTCTTAGCTTGGTGGAGAGAGCGCACTGGTAAAGCTCAGTCTGTAGTCGAGGTTGCAGTTAATCCAGAAAAGGAGGGGACTTCAGTGATTGAAGCAGAATTTTCTGATGAAGTTTAGTTATCATTTTCAATAGTCTTCTAATTATGGAGCAACCAGATAGCCCAAGACGAAAAATTACCCTTGACCCAATCCTTCAGGCCAGGGTAAAACGATTACATCAATTAACTGTTTATGGTAGGTGGATTTTCGTAGGCATCCTCTGGATAACTGTTGCTCCATTAAGCCTGTGGGCTTGGCAGTATGAAATTTCCCTGATGCGATCGCATTTTACCTGGGCAGCACTCCGGTATAGTATTATCTACAACCATGTGCCTGCCCTAGGTCTGGCTATCTGTATTGGCACAACCTTAGCCGTCTTAGTTTGGCAAAGTCGCAATATTTTATTTGGATTACCACCCTTAGAACAGAAACGTCTGGAGCAACAAGTACAGAGGATTTGTCAGCAAGGCCCAACACACCCACTGTGGAAGTGGGTGTGCGGCTCTTGAATTAAACGACTATATCCTCCTCAACAATAAAATCTTCCGCTGTGAGCTGACTCGCGGATACCCCGAACACCTGTGCTAAGACTTCGCCATTGGCAGTAATAGTAGTCGCCCCACCGCTACCAGCAATTGCCAGCTGAGCAAAGGTCAGATCTCCACCTAACTTGAACATATCGATTCCATCTTCAAAACCAAACACAGTATCTGTTCCCTCACCAGGGTTCAAGACATAGGTGTCAATACCGCCTTCGCCAGATAAGATATCATTCCCTAATCCGCCTTCTAAGATATCATCACTGTTACCACCAAACAGCGAGTCATTACCCTCACCACCGATCAAGGTGTCTGAGTTTTCTCCCCCAGACAAGTTATCATTACCAGCTCCACCATCCAGGAAGTCGCCATTAGTCCCACCATCAAGGACGTCATCACCGTCACCACCGAGTAGGGTGTCTGAGTTATCTCCTCCAACCAGGCTATCATTACCAGCTCCACCGTCGAGTAAGTCATTGCCTGAGCTACCTTCTAGGCTATCGTTGCCATTACCCCCAAGCAAAGTATCATCCTGGAAAGTACCAATCACCGTCGAGTCATTATCTTGGATGGTAATCAGAGTAGCTACCTCACTGACGTTGTTGAAAGCTAAACCATCATCAACCACAAACTGGATAATGCGACCAGAGG
>NZ_JAAHHU010001407.1:0-1319 GCF_010672095.1 Moorena sp. SIO3I6
CTCGCAAGGCTTGGCTACAGGGTTTGAGTCCAAAAGAGAATCGCAACGTCCCACCCTTACGTTACAGTGACGTCCATCGTCTCAAGCAGGAGTTACCTGACTTATTCGTGGAAATTAATGGTGGATTTACTAGTCTTGAACAAGTGCAAGAACAACGGCAGTATGTCGATGGGGTAATGATTGGGCGTGCAGCTTACGACAATCCCTATCTGTTTGCCAAAGCTGATTGTGATATCTATAGCGAGACAGTTATACCCCCAACTCGCCATCAGGTTGTCGAAGCCATGTTTTCCTATATTGATCACTGGGTAGCCAAAGGTATTAAGCTGAACAAAATTACCAGACATATGCTGCAATTATTTGCAGGGCAACCAGGTAGTAGAGCTTGGAAACGTCATATAACTGAAAATTCCTGCTTGGTTGGTGTTGGTTCTGATGTCGTTCGGGAAGCTTTAGCTAAAATTCCCTAGGTATTAACAACAACCAGCCATTTTCCGCCTCATCGCCAGGGTTGGGACAGCCAGTCCGAGGCAGGAAACTGGCAAGATGCCAGTTCCACAACAAGATGCCCATTCCACCCACCGGGTCAAACAGCAAGAATCAGATGCACCCGAAGAAGTCAAAGTTATATAGCAAAGGGAACAGGGAACAGCGGATCTGGGAACAGGGAGCAGGGAGCAGGGAGTAGGGAACAGGGAACAAACATTCTCTCAATTGATTTAGGATTGCTATGTTGTTGGAATCAACAACAGTAAAATTATAGTTTATTCCAACAACATAACTAAAAATATTTAGTGATTTTTTTTATTTCCATATCTTCCGATTTATATTATTAAGTATATTTGTACTATTTTGCGATATAATAATCACAAACCTAATATTGCTAGGGGGGCTTTAGGGACAAAATCCTGGTCTGAGTCAGATTTTATAGTTCAAAGCCCACCCATCACCAATAAATAATTAACCATGAGATTTATCAGCCCCAAAACCGACTTTGCATTTAAGAAAATTTTTGGTTCCTCTGAAAGTAAAGAAGTCCTGATTAGCTTTCTAAATGCTTTGATATATCAAGGAGAATCTCGGATAAATAACTTAGAGATTATTGACCCATACAATGCTGGCTATACTACGGAGTTAAAGGATACCTACCTGGATGTCAAGGCGATTCTAAATGACGGCTCCATAGTAATTATTGAAATGCAAGTGTTAAATGTTCCGGCGTTTGACAAACGAGTAATCTATAATCTCGCCAAAACCTATGGCAATCAATTAAAATCTGGGCAAGGATATTATAAACTCAAGCCGGTGATTGCTTTAAC
>NZ_JAAHHU010001408.1:0-1317 GCF_010672095.1 Moorena sp. SIO3I6
AGAGTCTGTTATTCTTGACAAAAGTCCAGCGCCAGAGGCGATTATTGAGCTGACAGCCCCCATGAGTTATCTGGAGTGGGTGATTATTCATCCCAATCACCCATGATTTATGACTAATGAACAATAAGCCATGACTAATAGACCTCTTGCAAAAATATTTTGAGTTATAATAATAGTTTTGGGAAAAATTACGTAGATTGTGTACTAGGCTTATACAAAAACAAAGTACAAAGCACGTTTGTTAGTCAAAAGCGATCGCTAACTCGGAAATTCCCAGACTAGTGATTATACCAGGAAAAACTTTTGCAAGAGGTCTAATCAACAATGACCAACACGTCTCAGTTTTCTATTTGGGTTCGTCGAACAATCAATTGGGCAGTGACTGTTATTTCAGTTATCTTCTGCTCAATCTTATTACTGACACGTTTACCTGGAATGGAATTACTGGGAATCGCTCCCAACTGGCTGTTGATTTGGGTTGTGGCCTGGAGCATTAAACGCACAGCCTTTCAAGGAGCATTCGCAGGGTTGGTATTGGGGTTAGTCCAAGATGGTATGACATTCCCTGAGCCTACCCATGTCTATAGTCTTGCCATCGTGGGGATCTTGACTGCTCTGATTCAAAAGCAACGGTATATTCAGGAAGATTTTATTTCAGTAGCTTTAATTGTGTTTGGCATGGCGATTGTTGGGGAAACAGTGACTGCTATTCAGCATAGTTTTCAAGGCTCTCGCCAATTAGCACAAATCTGGACAGACCATCAGCGTATTGCCATCTGTTCTGCAATTCTCAGTAGTCTTTGGGCACCAGTCGTCTACTATCCACTCAATCGATGGTGGCAGTGGTGCAATTCAATGGAGGAATCCTAATGCTTTATGAAGGTTGAAGGTTGAAGGTTGAAGGTTGAAGGTTGAAGGTTAAAGGTTGAAGGTTGAAGGTTGAAGGTTAAAGGTTAAAGGTTAAAGGTTGAAGGTTATCGCTCTACCGCACCTAGTATCGATAAAACCGCGCTTATAACAGTGTCTTGATCCAAAGCGCGAGTGAAGGAAACGCCCGTAGAGCCACTGCATCGCTTTTACAGAGCAAGTTCGGTAGAGCCAACAGCTCTAGAGAGTTCTAATAGATAAGAGGTGGCACAAAGTAGGTCGCTACAGATATGAGTGGGTTCAAACCGCTTGAGATATGATTGAGAACGAATGCCACAGGTAAGAGCTATGGTGGGAATTGAGAGGGCTTGTCCTGCGAGAATATCGGCTTCTGTATCACCAATCATCCAAGCAGATACGGACGGTTCAGCCAGCGGAGATTGTTCGGTA
>NZ_JAAHHU010001409.1:0-1317 GCF_010672095.1 Moorena sp. SIO3I6
TCAAAAAGAGATCACTGCTCTCGTTGCTGTCATGGTATTCAGTGTAGTAAATTGTATAGTAAAATAGCGGATTATGGGGAGATTAATACTAAAATTACTGAAAGCAATTTCTAGGATTTATAAAATAAGTAAACTACACAAGTTTTTAATTTTAGTAAATAGCTATGCAGCCAGTAAAAAGGGGAGCCAGTTGCTGATATGACTCCCCATCTTCTAAAGTTTCCTGTGTTTCATTATACCGATCAGGTGACTGGGATCAGAAATGCGATCGCGTAGCGTGGCCTACGGCCAATCGCTTTTCCATACTGTCGTTCTTTCTGATCAGACTTCAGCTTTCGAGTTCCCTAA
The DNA here is from genome assembly GCF_010672095.1 of Moorena sp. SIO3I6. Classification (NCBI taxonomy): domain Bacteria; kingdom Bacillati; phylum Cyanobacteriota; class Cyanophyceae; order Coleofasciculales; family Coleofasciculaceae; genus Moorena; species Moorena sp. SIO3I6. The sequence goes on from NZ_JAAHHU010001409.1 coordinate 349, forward strand.
GTTATAGATTTACCACTGTGAGATGCACCCATTAAGTTCAGGCTATAATCATAGTCTGCGTTAATCTTGAACAGAGGTCAAACCAATGGTAGTTCGGCAACCTCGCTATAGCAAAGAAGAATTTGCTAGGCATGGAGATTACATCTATCAGACTAAAGTACGCCCTTTGGTTGAAGCAGGCAATAATGGCAGAATCCTAGCCATTGACATTGAAACTGGGGACTTTGAGCTGGCTGATGATATTCTCAGTGCTACAAATGGTTTGTTTGAGCGACTCCCAAATGCCCAGCCTTGGATTGTTCGGATTGGGCATCGAGCTGTTCACCGTTTCGGCGCACGGAGCCTCAAACAACATGTATGATGTACGGTGTGGTAAATACAAACTGTGAGGCAACGATTCGGCTAGTCGTTGGTAATGAAAATGCCCAAAGGCGAGTGATTGACGCTGTTATTGATACTGGTTATACAGGTTTCTTAAGCTTGCCCCGCGAAACCATCATTGCCCTAAATTTACCTTGGACTGGAGTTGAGCGAGGAACTTTGGGTGATGGTAGCGAAGCCACCTTTGAGGTATATGCGGCAACTGTAATCTGGGATGGTGAATACCAAAGCATTCCTGTCAATGAAACTGAAACTGATCCGTTGGTCGGAATGAGCTTACTTTACGGCTACGACTTGCGGATTCAAGCTGTGGAAGGTGGCACTGTCATAATCGAAGCATTATAATCATTACTGTCGTTCTTTCTGATCAGGCTTCAGCTCCAGTTTTAACTATTCCGATTAAGCTATTATTTGCTCAATTGGCTGCAAGTAATTAATCCAATGGTGGGCAGTGGTTACCAACAGCTAAAACCCAGCTGCTCGGTGTCATCCACTGCCCACCCTACATCGACACTTATCCCTTAGTCTCCAAACTCATCAAAAAACAACCTACGGCTACCTAGGAATAAACCAGGGCTATTGTCTCCA
>NZ_JAAHHU010000141.1:0-13905 GCF_010672095.1 Moorena sp. SIO3I6
TAGTAGGGTGCGTTCATAACCCACCCATCCCATTAACAATTCCCTCTTCTTTCTTCCCTACTCCCTACTCCCTACTCCCTACTCCCTGGTTCCTGTTCCCGACTCCCGACTCCCGACTCCCGACTCCCGACTCCCGACTCCCTAAAATCCTAACCCAATTGAGATTCAATAATAGCGATCGCATTAGCAATGCCATCTTCATCCCGGATTTGTTTGCCCAAGGCTTCAGCATTTTGCCGAATAGTCTGGTTTGTCGTCACTTCGCGGATAGCAGTAGCCAGCTTCTCGGCAGTCAACGTCTTCTGGGGAATCGGTTTACTGCCGACACCAAGGGCATGAACACGGTCGCCCCAAAACGGTTGGTCTACAAAAAAGGGACAAATGATAGTCGGACGACCTGCCCGTAAGCCAGCAGCGGTAGTGCCAGCCCCACCATGATGCACCACTGCGGCCATACGGGGGAAAAGCCAATCGTGGGGAGCGCTGTCAATTTTGAAAATGCTGTCGGGCAAGTCATCCACTGCCAAGCCACCCCAACCCTTAGCAATAATACCCCGGACATTGGCTTGCTGTAACCCTTCAATCACAATTTCCGTCAGCCGCTGGGGATCTCGTCCAGCCATACTGCCAAAACCCACATAAACCGGAGGATTGCCAGCATCAAGGAAATCCTGTAACTCAGCCGGTGGTTGCCATGTGTCCTTTTCCTCTAGAAACCAGTAGCCTGTTGCCACCACACTCTCAGGCCAGTCCGTAGCTTCTGGCATAACAAACTTACTGTAACAATATAAAACCGGAATCTGTTCACCGGTAGTGGTACGCAGAATATTAAAATTGCCGGGTTGGGGTGGCAAATCATGGTCAGCTCGCCACTTTTTAACAGGTTTGCCTGCTGAAAACTCCATTAATCGATTGACGAAGCGATAGGTCAGTTTGTTATACCAGCCCCCTAAAGGCCAATTCGGGAAGCCCATGTTAGGAAATTCAGCTGTAGGCACCAGCATCGGCACAGGAACCGCCATGATCACGGGAATGCCCAATTTTTCCGCAAAATGAGGACCCCCATAGGCTTTGGGGTGGAAGATGATCAGATCCGGGTTGGCTTCTTGTGCGGAATTCCAACTATCATTAAGCATCATCCTTTGCATGGGAGCAACTTGTTTAGATAACTTGCGAGTGAGTTTGATGATTTCCCAGAGGTTGGTGGTATTTTCCATGGCATCCCGACCTTGATCTGAATTGATCAGCTTCATCATCTCATCGTTCATATAGCCATAAGTTAAGCCATGCTCGGTGATGAATAATTCAAAACTGGCACTGGTACAGACTGTGACGGTATGTCCTGCTGCTTTTAAACCTTTGCCTAATGCTACATAGGGCTGGACATCGCCCCGTGAACCTAGTGTTTGGATAAATATATGCATAGGTCAGTAGACTTCTTTGCTGAAGTAGGGAACAGGGAACAGCGGATCTGGGAATAAGGGTACATGAATCAATTGTGATAATTTTTGTTCCCTGTTCCCTACTCTCTACTGCCTGCTCCGTCTTTCCTGTTCCCTTTTCTTTCTTCCCTTTCCTATACCCAATCGACAACGCTCGCTGTGCTCCTTGATCACCCAAGTTGGTTCACCGTACCTGATGTAACGGCCATCATAGGGTTCTTGACACATGGAGTCGAGAGTTTTACAAGTCACATTATCGCCGTCGCTGGTACAGACAAAATTTTGGAGGTGTTGTGTCGCCAGTTCCAGAGCGTCAATCACCACATTTTGCCGAATCAATTTCCGGGTCATGGATAAGATTGGAGCTGATACATAGCCCTTAGGGTCGGCCTCAGCTTCGGAACGATATTGTTGGCATACAACTTCAGTCATAGGCAATCCATCACCATCGCACAGTGCCATGCGCCGGTGGCTGGTATTGAAGACAATGGGCTGCTCTTGGATGTCACTGTCTTGGCTCTCAGAGATGGTGCGAATAGAAACTGCTGCGTTGACAACACCGAGGTCTTCCAATTTATTTTTGTCAACCGGTCCGGCGTGTCCGGTAACTGCAATGGAGACCATCGCCCGACTATTTTTCAAAGCACCAGCAGCCATTTGTCGAGCTGTGGTTTCTGTATAAACATCGCCTTTTTTGACCCCAAGCATCTTGCGCTTAGCATCACTATCATAGGTGGAAAATCCACCGTAGGTGTAAGAGCCATAGAGGGGAATGTTGACGATGGTGGAAATAATCATGCCACTGGTCAGAGACTCCGCTGTGACAACATTGAGCTGCCGTGCTTTAATTTCTTTCAAAAAGCTTTCAGCTTTGTCATTCATCACAGGAGTGTAATCAATTGACATATAATCTACTGTACTGCAACCGTTGTCCATGTACAGTAACCCTCGTAAGCAGGTTTGATCTGAGTCGCTGGTATCAGCCATTGCTAGTTGGACACCAAGCACAAAGGGTAAAATTAGCGAGACCAGTACCATCAAAACCTTATTTTTCGACATTTTTGATTGTCTTTGTCCAAAAGATCAATGAATTGACTCTGATTACACTATCAATGATTGGGTTTTATTAGCTGGTCTTTATTTAAATTTAATGGTTTTGAGAGCAAGGGAGTAGGGAGTAGGGAGTAGGGAGTAGGGAGTAGGGGGAGAGGGTTTGACGTTTTTTTATAACTGAATAATATTTAATTTAAATGCACAACAGTTTAACAATAATCCGATCTTCGGATCAAAAACGTTATTCCGAAGTTTGACAAGGTTTCAAAAATGTGTTTTACGCTGATCGGGATGCCGTGATTTGATTATAAAGTTGAGGCAGAAGCTGTAAGTGTTGAATCGCTGCCAAATTTGTGATTGCCGATGTATCGCTAATAACAATCACAACCTTCCTAACTCCCGCAAATTTTTCAAGTCAAGTTCAAAGTCTTCAACATCGTAGGAGTAAAGCGGAATTTTGCGCTGCTTAAGAAATTGGCGAAACTCGTTGGGTTCCATGTGGGCCAGTCGGCTGGCATAGTTTAGTGTTAGGCGACCTGTTTGGAACAAGTGTAATGCAATTTCCTGGCGAAACTCACTTGGGGTAAGCTGGGATGCTTGTAGGATTGCGTCTGAAATAACGATACTCATCACAGAATTGTTTTATCAATCGTATTTTTAAGGGTAGCTCAAAAACGTTCTGTTTTTACTAGATTTCAGCTAACTGGTACTAGGGCGTGTTTTCAAAGTTTTCCGCAAGATTTAGATCCCCCTTAAAAAAGGGGGGAGCCATAGTCAAAGTCCCCCTTTTTTAAGGGGGATTTAGGGGGATCTCCGAGTTTGAAGACACACCCTAGCCCTCCCATAACTGTCCAGTTTATGCAGGTCATTTCGTTTGCGATCGCACAAATCAACGCTGCACCTAAGCTTCCACAGCGATAGGCGGGGTCAACGTAAAGATCAATCAAGACTGCTCCATGGGTGTAATCAGAAGTGTTGAACGTTTAAAACATTCAACACTTCTGGGATTTAAGCAGGTCAAGAATGAGTTGGGATGGGCGAATTTTTAGGTTAAGTCAGTTTTTTTCAGGAGTTATGGAATTCCACACTTCAAGGAGTACCTTGCCTTGGTCAGACAAAGGATAAGCTATTTTGGGTAAAAGATTACTCGACCAGGCATTTTTTCTTCATTAATCCAAGCGTAAACACGCAAGCAAGCTAATACTTTGCCAGGAGTACCTCTAACCTGTAATTTATCGATTACATCATCTTTGTTCTCTGTATATTTAATAATATCATCTCGAACACCTAAAAGCCATTGACATCCTGCTGTATAACCATCCATACTATTAACTCTTTCCACTGCTTTGTCAAGGGTTTTTCTCGCGTCTTTCTGCAAATTACACCACCAGGAATTTGGGTCAGCTAAAGGCTGATATACTAATGAGTTAATCGCCTCGTCTAAGTCCAGCCTTGCCTTTAAGGATTTAATCGGATCTTGTTCATGGTCTTTGACTTTTTTGAAAAAAAGTATCAAGGTTTTAATATAATCCTCTCTATGCTTGGAATTAAAACGGGTTATCCCAAAAAATTTAATACTTTTCAGGCAATGATGTAGGGAGGGGTCGTTTTGAATAAAATCTATGCAGATAGATACGATCTGGGCAAGAAATTTCAGATCGCCATCTAGAGTTTTATCGTTAATCTCTGAGTATAAGGAAGCTTCAGTTGATAAACACAACCCTTTAGCCTTAACTGTTCCTGTTAAACCAGGATAGAGAAGTTTATTTTCTGAAAAAGGAAGTTCGTTGTTATTCGTATCATCTTCCTTGGCGTTGATTTTTTTAGCTGACTGCAGAGCTTTATTTTGCAACTTTTGGGCCATAGACTCTGGAACACGCAGTAAAAGCTTTTGAATTTCGTCCCATAAGTCTGAGTCATTAGTGCTTCGAGGTTTTGAATCACCAATATAAGGGTAAAGTTTCTTATCTGTGAAGAAGTCATTACAGAAATCTTGGCGAATTAATCCTGGATTTGGAAAATCAGTTAAATTTTCCGAATTTGTATTCTTGGAAGTATCTTTGTTAGAGAGATCATCGTTAGAAGTATTCTCTTCTAAAAGCTGATTTAGTAGTTCGGATAGCTGACCACAAAGGGTAGCTTCTTCTGAATTTTCTATAGCTTCTGCACGGGCTGATTCCAAAGAGGCATACAGTCCCCTGAGAGTATGCCGTAGATATCGCCCTAGCTCCGAGTCTCTTACTAACAACTGTTTGAGCAGTTGACTCAATCCATCACCATCAGTGTACTCCACTAAAGGGGTTTTGCTCATCGTTATTCTCTTCTTCTATGGGACTACGCTTAACTCTAAGTACACATCCATCTTTTTCTTTTAAAACTTCTGGTTGATCCGATATCCAATAAGGAACTTCCCCTTCATGAATACGCAGATTACTTTGGTCATCAATTGTAATGTAGTATCTGCAGTTATCCTTAATCTGATTTTCCTCAAATCCTAATGTACCAAGATATATTTCCTTCAGTTGTGGGCTCTCTAAGCTGGGATAGTAAGCATAGAAGGTGTGTTTGCCACTTCTGGGGAATGCTGGGAGAGGTCGAGGCTTCTGGTTCTGATCTTTGCTGATAGCTCCTTTAGTTTCTTTAGTTGTTTGTTCTCCTTCGTCTTCATTGTGAAAAATATCATCAAGTTTTTCCCCAGCCTTGAAAACTAGCTGTGGAGATTCTTCATTGATCCCAATAGCAATATCCCACTGAAGTTCACTATCGATTATCATAGCTTGAGGAACTTCTTCTTGTATATTTGCTTTCTCCAACTCTTCTTTTCTTGTTTTTAGCTCTTCCGATATTGTTTGGTTAATATTTGTTAAGGTAGAGTTATTGTCATCCACCTGATCCCCTACTAAATAATGAGGTTTGCCCCGACAAACTACCATTTCAATTTCTAGGGTTTGGTTAACTTCAAACTGAGCTTGGAATCCCTCATACCATTGATTATTATTCTGGGAATATATTCCGATTTGTTTGGCAATCTCTTCAAAGTTAAATTTAGCCCATAAAATTTCTCTTTGACTTTCAAAGTCTCGACGATAAATGTTCGTAGTTGGTAAAACACCGAACCATTCACTTCGAGCTTTAGCTTCCTCATTAGAATTAAATTTATACAATGGCTGTCGTGCTTGAAAAACTGGTTCTAAAGAACCTACAACTTGCCTCAAGAAAGCACAAGGCAATGTGTAAAGTAAATTATTAACTTCGATATAGAGTTCGCTTTTACCTTCTTTTAGCTTGTCTTTCGCTGATTTCGGAGAATAAGTGAACTGCTGTCGGCTCATGCCATAACAAGCCCCGATTGACGTAGCTAATTTGGCATAGTCAGGTACAAAAGTAATCCTGGCTGGGTTCCACTCGAAATCGTTCTTGGTATTGCTAAAGATTTCATTAATTTTACGCCTGACTAAATCTAGATGGCAAGTCTGTCCCGATAAAATTAACCAATCCAAAGGTTCTTTTTGACCAGTTGAACTGTCTTTAGGCAATCGGCTTTCTAGCAATTCTTTAGCAATATTGATTGCTTCTCCAACAACTTTTGAAGCAGCTGTTTCAAGTTGTTGTTTAGATAGCTTGATGCCAGGATTATATTCACCAAGCTCAATAGCTTGTTGAACGCGAATAAATTGTTCTAATTGATTCGGCGGAATTTCATATTCATCATATTCAACGGTACCTTTGCTTAATTCAACTTTAGCATCATCAGCCCATCGCCAAAGGGTGTAAAAAGCTTGTAGTTTTTTTCGATCCTCTTTCCATCGAGTTGGTAATATTTCTTCTGCATAGTTTAAAACTGTTGAATAAAATGGATCGTTTTCTGGGTTTTCTTTGTCAATGCACTCTAATAGGGAGCCAGTGCGGTATTTGTTGTGATTATCTTGTTGCAAAAATCTTGGCTCTAATCCTCTGATCAGCAGGTCTAACTTATCATCCTTTAATTTTCCTTCTGTAAATGCCGTTAACAAATTGTCAACAATCGCTACTTTAAGCACGCGAAAGAGCCGTAGAGTAATTAACTCACCCCCTAAAAATAAGTGTCCAGAAGACCCCATCAACTCTGGAGTCAGAACATAGTAACGTCCACCAGCTCCTCGATCTTCTCCTGGGTCAAATGGACTATCATTTCTCAGAAGTAAACGAATTAAAGCCAAGTCTGTCGTTCCACCACCAATGTCCAATACCATTAGGTTTTGAGCCCATTTTTGACCGCTACGACGACAGCGAGTTTTAAAAGCTTCTATACCGATAGTTTGGTTTCCACCAAATTCTCGCCATACATAGAAAATAGCAGCAGCGATTGCTTCATCAAAATCTTTTTTTACGTCTACTTTTACATCTGTATCTGTAAATTTTTGCTCAAGAATTTGACTTACTAACTCTTCCAGTTTACGACGATTTTCTGGCTTAGATACCGTCGGATAAGTAACTATTACTCTGTAAAATTTACCGCTATCATAACGTTTTTTGTTTTCCGGTTTATCTTTAAAATTTTCTGTTAATTCAATCAGACATTTCATCGCTGCTTGAATTAGCTCACTATATTCAATATTTTTCTCTTCTCCTTGCCAATATATCTTGATTTTATCTTCTTCTCCTTTTTTTCTGGTTTTATTAAGGTAACGCTTCGGAGAATGATGAAACTTACTTTCTATTTTTCGCCAAAATGTTTCCTGGTTTTCATCTTCCTGGTTTTCATCAGTAGTCTCTTGGGACATCGCTGCCAATCGATTATTTCTAGCTATTTCCCCCATTTCCACTTCCAAGAATCCATTTACACCAACCAGTTCCAGTTCGCTAGTAATTTGTGTATCTTGGGGTAGATTTTTATCTATTTTTGCCAGAACGATACGTTCCTTTTGTAAGGGTGGTAACTGAAATAATTGACGGTAAATTTCGTTAAGTTTTTTACTAACTACCGGGTAGATTGGATCATCTAGTCTAGTACCTAAGGAAATTTCTAGTTGGCGAATTCCCTCTAACAATATCGAGCTATTTTTATTGTCGATAATTTCTGGCCAAGATTTTCCCAAATTACTTTCAACTTGTTCGATATATTCCTGCCATTCATCATCACCAACTCCTGGTAATTTTGAGTCAGATGAGCCTAACCATTCGTTAAAAAGTTTAAATAATAGGTCTTTTTGTTCCAAGGATAATTCGTTTGGTTCTATTGCTTCTCTAGGATCGTAAAAAGTAACAGTAGAATTTGAAGTACCAAAATCGATAGCAATCCATCCACCATGTGAGAGCATTTTTTCCCCCTTACTTGTTTTTTTGTAAAATAAATTACAGGTTTGAGACTTTGTGTGCGATTCACTTACGTTGCTATTTTGCTCGATATAATCTATATTAAATCCTAAAAAATAATTGGCATAAATGGGCAGAGATCTATCGAGTTTGCAGTATGGAGAAAATCGTAATAGCGAATCGAGATAAAATGGTATTGGATAATTATTAAAAGAATTATTGTAAGCCTGTTGAATTTTATCTCTAAGTTCTAGAGGATTTCCTGTTATAGTACAGTTGATCTGATCAATCCTTATAATATTAGCTGGATCCTCGTGCTCATGAATCAGTTCTATTACAGGAAGCTTTAACCACTTAGTATTGTTTACTGTTTTGATTTGGTTCAACAGAAACTTCTTATTTACAATCTTATTTCCAACAATCTTAATTCCAACAGGCATATCAACATCTTTGGCAAAATTTAAAGAGGAATATTTACTAGCTCCTTTAGAATTAATAACCAATCTGGTGTGGTTTTTTCAGTTGGCTCTTCACCTACCATTTGTTTTAGCAACGTTCTATCTGCTAAGAAATCTTCTTCCAATCTTCCAATAGCATCTTCTAAAAATGATGTTTGGAGTTCCTTATTGACTGTTTGATTTGTTTTGCTTAAAAGTTGAATAAAGCTATCACTAACGCTAAAAATCATTGTATCTCGAAGTCCCAGTATAAAAGTTAGATGGTTTTCGTAGAGTGGTATTCTTTGATTAGCTTGTTTATGGTCTGGAGACCACCCGAATATCAAAGCAGGTTCATTACTATTTTTGTCTTCACGGGGTAAAGGAAATAAAGTTTCTGGGTCTATAGTTATAAAACTATTTTCTTTGACTATTTCGAGTAGCTCTGATTCCCATTCGCTCGGAGATGCTAAATCATCAAGTAACTCTTGTATATATTCTTGTATTTCTTCTTTTTTCACAACACAATTTTCAATTTCAGACCGTATTTTTTTGATATTGATTGTCCTTTGATTATCCTTTAAGGAAATTAGGTTATTTGATAATTCATCTAACCAGTCTTTGATAGACTGGTCAACACGCTCCTGAGTAAATTTCTCTATGTTATCGCAAGCGTCCTTAAAACGATCGTAAAATTCATCGCTTCTAGTAAAAGGTTTTCGTTCTCTCTTTGTTCTTCGAGTTGTTCTTCGAGAAGAAAATTCACCTCTACTGTTACGTTGCAAATTGACGATTCCGTTTTCAATTTTGAGAAATAGGGTTCTCCATTCACTCCAGCGAGAGATTTCAGAATTTACTTTTTCTTCAACCTCTTGTCGAAGGGAAATTTTGCTTCTTGTTTCATCTATTCCTACTCCCAATTCCAATGGATTTTTTTCTAAATGGGTTTTTAACGCTTGATAGCTATCTGCTAATTCTCGGAGTGCTTGGCGCAGGATTCGTAATTTGGGATTCTCAGAAGCCAGCAATTTAGCCAGTGAAGGATTATTAACTTTCTGTGCTAAATTTTGTTGTTCCTTAACCAAAGTTTGTACTTTAAGGTTGACATCTTTATATAATTGTTCAAGACCATGAGTTGCCACGTGATTTTCAAGCAGACACCGTAGTCTAGAAAGAGCACCATCTTTTGTAAAAGCATCTAGCCAAGTTACTAAAATACTATCAGGTTCAGACTTTTTAAGCCTTTTGCTTAACTGCTGCCACTTTTCGTTTAGATCAGGAAAATGATTCTGAAATTCATTCAGTCTTTCTAGTACAGTTGGTGTCGCAATTTTAATGGTGCTGTCTAGGTTTTTTCTCAAATACTCAAGAGCAGCAAATGCTGACATAAAAACGATTCGCTGATCATTCCCTTTCGTCAAATTACGGGAATTTTCAATAACCTCACCCAAAGCTGGTATTTCATCGAAAATTTTCTGCTCTGTTAGTTTATCTGTGTTACGAAGAAGCTTTTCAATACCAATTTTTGCATCAGGCAACTCATCAAATCGCCCCACACCTACAAGGATAAAATCATCGAGATTTTGGTTTTTTCTTTGCTTTCGGAGCAGATCGATGATTTTATTGTTTGTTGTACTTCCTGGACGAGGACCATAGGTCAATAGTAAAATCGTCTGTACATTTTCCATTTCATGCACATTTACAAATCGATCTCGAAGCTCAGATTTATCAGCCCCTAATCCAGGCAAGTCTAATAAAACTAACTTGTTTGCTTTTTGAAGAGATGAAAGATCCCAAATTTTATCTGACACTTTGACTTCAACATTTATTCGTCCGATTAGAGGAAAGGTGGCTTGCAAAAACTTAGGAAACTGCTCCTTGTCTTCTGGGGGAAACTGCTCAAACTTCTGAATATCTAAGATCGAACGGGGGTCATTAGGTAGCTGAAGACCTGCGTAAGCATGAGTAGCATTATCAATAGGCAAGGATTGACCGCATAAATTCTTATAACGTATATAAGATTTAACAAACACTTCTAGTTCTTGAATGGCGCTTTCTAATCCACCATCTAATCCAGGAGTACTGTTAGATACTTCATCGTACCATGGGATAATGTTTTCCCAAACATCAGGATCTTTGTAATTAAAGTTTTTTAAACTATCGAGTTGCGTCTTAGGTAATTGTCCTTCAGCCTTTACAACCAACTCCTTAAGTATAAAGTCAAGACATTTATCAATTTCGTTCTGATTAAAATATTTAACGCTAAACTTAAATTCAGTTGGTTGCGAGCCTTTTACCTGAACGATATTGAGATGAGTCACATTCCCAGTAGCTGCCACTGCACTGTCTGGTAACATTCCTGCATAACCAAGTAAACTACCTAAGACCGTAGTTTTTGTAGCTTTGAATTCTCCCATAACAGCAATTTTAACTGGTGAAGAAGAAGATTTAACTACTTCTTCTGCTTGCTTTCGGACAATTTCAACTTGATTGCTAATTTCAGTTAAAATCCTATCCTGCTGAAGGGATTGATTCTGAATAACAGAGTCATATTCCTTAAGTTTATTAAGTATAGATTCACCGAAATTATTAAAATTACGCAGTTGTTCAACCTTTGACATGATGATTGAATTTATTTAACTATATTAACTAATTATGACTTTGTTTGAATTTATTTAATTAAGCGTATCTCAATGAAAATGATTACATTTTTGTCGCTTATTATCCTCTATTAATAGCTCTCAATAGTACTTCTGGTGGAGGTATTTCTTCTAAATCTCCTAAAGTGAGAGTGTTACAAATACCATATTGTGCTCCCTTTTCTTCTAAAGATTTGTCCAATTCTTGTAGAAATTGTGCTGCTTGGGGATCTGAACCAACTTGAATAAAAGAAATACCAATTTCCGAATCCTTATCGATTCGACGAGTTGCGTTCACAATTACATCAATTACTGGAGGCTTATCATCAGGTGCTCCATCTGTAAATACTAAGAAAATTTCCCCATTTGGTTTAGCACTACCGTTTGCTTTACGTTGGAAATAATTGTCGAGAGCATCCCGCAAAACCTCATCAAGGTATGTTCCACCCATAGGATATGTTTCTTGAAAGATTTGTTCTACCTTATTTGTCGTAACATTATCGTATCGCTTAAATCTACTCGAAAATACATAAACAGTAATCCCATCGGGGTCGATTTCTTCACAATATCTAGCATAAGCTTCTGTAGTTTCTTTCATGACCTCCCATCTAGTTTTTGTCCCCCTTTTCTCGTCCTTAATGGTCATACTGCCACTTTTATCAATAATGATGGTGTAATCACGGTCTTTTAATTCTTCTGGGACATCATACATAATTCTGATTACTCTGAAAATGTTGCTAAAAAACAATTCAAGCTTTGATAGCATTATATGAATTAATGTAGCAGATAAAAAAGCCTAGATCGCTTTTATATAACCGACTTATACAGTCAGGATATTGATAAAGTAGTGATGGCATAATTTACCCGACAAACATTGATTGTAGTTATGAATAAAATTCCAAATAGCTCCTAACGGAAATCTCCAAATCTCTCCGGCAAATCCCTCCACGGTATCCCGGCTCGCTCACGATATTTTACAATACCTCTACAATACCTCTTTTGTCAAACTAACTGATCACAGGCCCTTCGCTTCCGGAAGAATTGCCCTAGTAGCACTGACAAACAGCGGTTTCTAAGGTTTTCCAATTTTCGCTCAATTTCCTGTTCATTCTCCTGTACAAACTGAGTTATTGAGTGGTTGCTTGGAGTCTTGTGATGTTTTTATCAACTCTTTTTATCAACTCCAAGAATACATATTTAGTTTTAACAAACGGTAGAAATTATTCCGCCGGACTAATGAGGTAATAAAATATACATATATTTAGGAAATAGGGCTAGGGATTTTCCCACGGATATCTGCCTGACACTAGACAAATCCAACCTACCGAAAGCCGGGTAAAATCTTTATTATGCCTAGGAAAAGTGCCCCTGTAGCTGCACCAACTAAGGGGGATTAGTAGTAGCTGATCCTTAGGGTAAAATGTCAGTGAGTTTACTTACATTTGGTAGTATATAAATATACGTAATAGTAAATGGTGGAATTTATACTTTCTTAAGATTTTTACTATAATTAATAAACTTTAAAATTTATCAAAAATTAATTAATATTTTTTGATATTTATTCAACGTTTGTGATAATTATTTTAGTGAATGTGTTACCAATGATCCTATTATGCTATACTTCTAAAAAGAATACTTGAGAAACCATTTGTCAATTACCCGATTGGGAATAAGCCTCTATTAATTAATGATAGAAAGAGGGGCAAGAGGGAACCTCATAAAGGTAGGTTTTTAACAAAGACGTGAGTATCAACTGTCCGGGATAGGGTGACTGGGTGTGGGGTGATTGTAAATGTAGCTAATTTGCCATTAAAAATCATCATGTATTCGGAGTCTTACTTATAAATGCATATACACTTATTTACTAAATAAAAAAAGAGGGGCTTGTGATCACGAGTCTGTGGCCAATTAGGCGATGGAAACCGTTTCAGTCAGCCGCTCCAATAGATTGTGCCATGGACCGACACCCAGCTTCTCAATCACCTCTGTTTGAGCTTGTTCCCAGAGGGGAATAGCTTGGGTCAGGTTTTCCTGGCCTTTTGCCGTTAGTGCCACCAATCGTGTCCGCCGATCCTCTCCAGGATTAATTTCAATTAGTCCCTGCTTTTCTAAGGGCTTGAGATTGCGGGTCAAGGTGGTCCGATCCATCGCTAGTGTTTGAGCAAGTTTTTTGATAGTGGAGGATTCAGCCGTTGCCATCACAGCCAAGATGGAAAACTGGGTTGCTCGTAAACCGCTAGGCCGCAACTTATCGTCAAAGATTTGGGTAACGACACGGGTGGCTTTGCGTAGGTTAAAGCAGGTACACTGCTCTGGGTTGAGTTGAGTTGTGGATAACTGCATATTTAAAGTATATACACATATTTGAGTTTGTCAAGGGTGAGCCTTAGGCACCATTGGATTACTGAAAACGATAGCAAAGGGAGTCGGGAGTCGGGGTAAGCATTCAGCCGTCAGCCGTCAGCCGTCAGCCGTCAGCGGTGGGCTTTACGCGATCGCATTTGAATTGGGATGTTGGTTTTTGCTGGAGTAATTCCAACGCAACGGTCAAAGTTGGCTTCAGCTACGACAACCTATCCCTGGATGTCTGTCGATAACAGTCTGTATGTTAATAAACACAATAAAGCAGGGTTTATTAAGAATTATTTCCAGTTTATTGACAAGCAGTGTTTATCATAGTACATGATTTAAAGTAAACTTACCGACTCCCGACTCCCGACTCCCGACTCCCGACTCCCGACTCCCGACTCCCTATTTCCTATTATGACTTCGGAGCAGGGAAAAGTGCTGCTTTGCTTGACAACAACGATAGAAAAACATCAGCCATTTTGGTAAACTTGTATTACTGGATTCAACACTTATGGGAATAGAGAATATAGAGATGAGTCATCAGTCAATCGGTATTACTTCTATTGGTTACTATTTACCAACTGGAAGAATGACTAGTTTGGAAATGTCCCAGCTTTCTAATACTCCGGAAAATGTCTTTATTGAAAAAATCGGCATCTTTCAAAAGTGCGTAGTCACTGATGATGAGCA
>NZ_JAAHHU010001410.1:0-1316 GCF_010672095.1 Moorena sp. SIO3I6
CCTGACTGACGGACACTTTTTTTTGTACATTTAGCAGTACATTTAGGCCCAGGCATCAAATTCCTGAATCAGAGAGAAGGTAATCTTTCGATAGTAGCGGTCACGAGCTTTTTGGGAAGCGAAACAAGGAGTAGAGTCAAGATAGACCAAGTGGTCAAGGCGTAAAAAGGAATAAGCCTTGTGAACAAAGGAATTAAGCCACCGGACACCGATTTTTAGATAGCTAAGTCCACGACGAAAATGGGCATCAACCTGACGACGTAAACCGTCTTTTTGGACAGCCATGCCGACTAAAGTTGCGAAAAGAACTGCAATAGCAATGACCAGATAGAGGCGTTCAAGTCGCTCAGCACAACGAACTCGAGACATTTCCCACTGAAAAACCCCAGACTTGCTATCTAAAAACAGATGTTCAATACGAAAACGCAAGCCATATTGCCAAAAAGTCTTCAAGGTGGGAGGTTCATCAGTGATAATTGCCCAATTATCCTTAGCGGCAGGTACTGCCGCCAGAGCGAGATGAGCCTTAAGTTGAGCATCTTCCCATAAACCAACATTTTTGTAGAAAACGGCTTCTCGTTTGGGCGGATATAACTCACGAACGCTATATCCACGCGCCTCGACGCTGGACACCGTGAATCAGAGTATCGGACGGTAGACGGATAGAAAGCGTGCCAATGGGTTAATTGTAACCATTTCAGTAAATCGTGATTGGCAAATCCCCTATCCGCCAACAACATCACCTCTGGGAAATTTGCCAGATATTGATACGCTTGTTCGAGTAAGGGGGCATATTTCTCCCAGGCGACACTGGCACTTTTGTGTTCTAACCCTAACCACAGCAGGGGTAATGCTCTCCCTCCCCCAATCACCGATAGGTAGACAAAGCAGTATTTATTCCACAACTGGGTACTATCCAAGGCTAAGTATAATCTTCCCTGCTTCCACTGTGATATTGCCTTTAGAACTAACGGTACATAGATTTCTTTGATCTTGACCCGATGATTTCCTAAAAACCGACGCCATCGTTTTTGATTGCTGTCTTCTTGGATAGCTCGACTTTGGACGTAGCTACCCCATTCCCCCTGATTCACCTTTTGGCTCCCTAGTAACGCCGCCACCATCCATGCCAACGTCACTATATGTCTGATATCAACAAATTTGCTACCTGCGCTTAGGTAGCTATACACTTGTGAGTAGATTTTTTTCTGGGTCATAATTGGGATTTTTATTGACTACCCCATTTACCCAGATTTTTCTGTTTTGTCCAACCCCTCCCCTACTTGCTTTTCAAGCACTTGTGTCCGTCAGCAAGG
>NZ_JAAHHU010001411.1:0-1316 GCF_010672095.1 Moorena sp. SIO3I6
TCAGATGCCAGTTCCGATTATCACAGGCCAGATGCCAGTTCCGATTATCACAGGCCAGATGCCAGTTCTACGAATTATACCAGTTTCAGAAAGTTCAAAAATCTTAAAATTAGCCAAAGGACTCTTCCTCACTGGGAATCAGCAGGAGCAATTTACTTTGTAACTTTTAATACTTTTAAAAAGCTAGAGTTGACCCCGGAAGCCAGAAAAGTAGTTTTAGATTGCTGTTTATTCTTCAATAACCAAAGGTACAAAACTTATGCTGTTGTGATCATGCCGGATCATGTGCATTGGTTAATACAGCCTTTGCCAAAATCCAATCAGGAATATTGGAGTAATGGTAGTATTATCCACAGCATTAAAAGCTATAGTTCTAAACAAGTTTCTAAAGTAATGAATCATATCGGTATTGTTTGGCAATACGAGCGATATGATCGCATTATTCGAGATGAAATAGAATTTTTAGAAACCTGGCACTATATCCGACAAAATCCTGTAAAGGCTAATTTATCTGACATGGCTGAAACATATTCTTTCTTCTGGCAAATGGATAGTGTAGAGAAATCTTCTGTACCATAATCAATGGTAGAACTGGCATCTTGCCAGTGGTCAATGGTAGAACTGGCATCTTGCCAGTGGTCAATGGTAGAACTGGCATCTTGCCAGTGGTCAATGGTAGAACTGGCATCTTGCCAGTGACAACTACCTAGATAGCTGCCTATAGTTAAGCTGTTGAATAATATAACTAACTATACCAGATTAATGTCTGACAACGATAACAGCCCGATTGGATTATCTGAATTTATCCAACAGGTTAAACACGATCTGCTATCAGTAGCACCAGGTCAGGAAAAAGATGCTCCCTTGTTGTGTGTTGAATCTGTGGAACTGGAACTACAAGTTAGTGTCAAGCGAACTGCAAAAGCAGGTGCCAAGGGGAATATCAAAATTAATGTACTAGGAACTGGGGGCGAGGTAGGAGGCGAACTAGGTGGAGACTTGGGACGGGATGAGATTCATAAAGTCAAAGTCAAATTATCTCCCCTCTTCGATAAGGAGCGTCTGATGGAATTTTACCAGACCCTTAATGGCGATAAGGTGCCAACGATGGTCAAGAATTCAATGGCACTCCTTAAAGGCAATGACGAGGACAATCTGAATGAACAACTGGGTGACTAATGTCGGGGAAACGGGAAATAGAAGGCAGAAGCCAGAAGTCATACCGAGTTGCATTCAAAGAGAGTAGATTAGTTGGATAGGGAGATGGGGAGATGGGGAGATGGGGAGATGGGGAGATGGGGAGATTGGGAGATGGG
>NZ_JAAHHU010001412.1:0-1316 GCF_010672095.1 Moorena sp. SIO3I6
TCCGGAAAATGAAACGGGCAAGATGCCCGTTCCACCACGATGCCTGTTCCACCACGATGCCTGTTCCACCACAATGCCCGTTCCACGATGCCTGTTCCACCACGATGCCTGTGGGGTGGGCATCCTGTTCGCCGGAAAATGAAACGGGCAAGATGCCCGTTCCACAAATATGCAGATTCCAGCAACATGACGGTTCCACCACGATGCCTGTTCCACCAAACTATTAAATTGATATTTTCAAGCAGCTTGTCACCCGGTCAGTCTTGATTCAGCGCCATGGCACCTAAATTCCAGTTTTGATATGGCCTTTTCCATGGCTAGATTCAAAAATTGGTCTACTGATGTATACAGCCATGACACAGAGGAATTGGTCTGATCACCGATTTTCTGAAATCCTATCGCCATTGACAGCTCTTGATAACTGGGATGGATGGTCATGGCGTATAAATCCCAAAGGTTCGGAAAATCAGCTTCCATACCCACTAGGGTTTGCTGCACATCCTCCAGGAATCGACACACATTTTGGTGAGTTATATAAGGAGTATCAATCATCCAACTCCTGACTAAGACCGAAGTACAATCCGGATTTCCGGGGGTAGCCATTTTTAGGGGGTCGATAGTGGAGCTGGAACTCAAATAGAGACTATTGATAGGGGGAAGGAAGAATTTTTCCTCAGACTCACTGGCGGTGGGATAGAGCATATAGAATCCAACGGGAGCAGAGGTATCACAGCGACGTAGCACTCGCATACTACTGGGGTATTGATGTGCCCAGCTCCGTAGCAGCTTGGTAATTTTGAAGGGGATATAATTGGTTGTATTACTCATCCAGTTGTAGTTGCGAGCCAAGAAATTCGCCACGATCACAGCATCAGTGCGGGGGTTAAAGCCATCAACTTGGAACTGTATGGGCTCAGCTAATGGGTTAGATGATGTTAAATGGCCAACAGGGCGAATTCTGATACAAATCGTATTGCCATCAAAGAGTTTATCAATTAATCCGAGATCCACTAGGATATCAATCATCATCCCAGCAGCGCGATCGCTTCCTCGGTCTTTGTTAGCATAGAACAGTTCTGCCGCTTCTCGATTAGTACAGGGCACAAACCCTTTCGGTATGGTCAATTGGCTAAGGGGTTTTCTTAAGCGACCACTCAATTCCTGTTGCTTGAGGAGTAGATAAGCCCACAATCGCACGAAATACTCTGCCCGACAGCGAGTTAAACCGACCCGTCGTGGGTTGATCAGTTTATATATATAGTTGTCTTGTAACTCATCCGGAAACCACTGATCGATAAATGCTGGATTCATTGAGA
>NZ_JAAHHU010001413.1:0-1315 GCF_010672095.1 Moorena sp. SIO3I6
CTTTAAAATTGATGGCAATCAACTGGTAGTGATAAACATGTAGTGATGGCCTCATCAAACCGACAAACATTTATTATAGTGATGAATAAAATTCCAAATAGCTCCTAAGTGATTTTCGTTCTTTTTTGGAAAATGACAATGTTTTTCTTACCAAACGACTAAGTCTTTGTCTTAAGGTATTATTTAATCTTTCAATATGATTAGTTTTTCCAGTTGTTTTGGCTACTGGTTTATGGCGTTTTTTAGGTATTACTCTTTGATAAGATTCCCAAAAATCTGTATAACACACAGCACATTGTCGAACTACTGGAGGGAAAGACTTCCATAATTTCTTTGCTGATTCTCGACTACGATCTCCAAGATAAAATCCAACAATTTCTTTAGTTTCTTGTTCGCGTAGCGTGGCCAACGGCCATCGATAGCTAACCAAATCCATTGTTTATTATCTTTTTTTTTACAAAAGACCACATTTCATCACATTCAATAGTCATCTTTCCTTTCGGTTTTTCTGAAACCTTTATTTCTCGGGGGGTTTCCGCATATTTCTTATTAACATAATTTTGGAGCCATGTTTTTGAAACTCCAACTGTTCGAGCAATACCGGCTAAAGATATTTTCTCAAGTAATAGGTGATCGATTCTCTTTTTTATCGACAAGGATATCGTTTTTTTTGTCGGATTTTTTACAAACTGTCTCTTACAATTTTTGCGGTGCGACCCCGGTCGGGTTCCCCGACCTAGGGAATGCGCACCAAGAGAAACAGAGATATTTTTGCTTATTATTATGAGTGCTTCCATTTTTTACTGTTTGCTCACAATTGCAGTAAGGGCAATTGGGTCGCGTTTTCAAATCTGAAACTGTATTCGATACTGTATTCATAGTTACGATAGTGTATTTTTCCCTTAAGACGTTTTTTTGACTAATAAAAATTTAGCAGTTTTGTAAGCTTTATTTAATTAGTATTTATTAGAGCTAAGATAATTAGTTATAATAATTTTAAATTTAAATTGCTATATTTTTACTTAATAAATGTGTGATTAAAGGGGAATAAAATGTCGTATCACTACTTATTTATCACTACCATGATGTTGATGCCGGAGATAGCCATACTTATAAATTATTACATGATGCTAAAGGTCGCTTTAAAATTGATGGCAATCAACTAAAAGTCAAGAATGGCAACCTCTTAGACTTTGATGACAACTCTAGTCATGATCTCAAAATCCGCACCACGGATTCCGGGGGTAAAAGCTACGATAAAACGTTCACCATTGACGTCCTTAACCAGAATAATGCTCCGACGGATATTACCCTT
>NZ_JAAHHU010001414.1:0-1314 GCF_010672095.1 Moorena sp. SIO3I6
GGTGGCTCCGTCAAACCCAATAATATTGATGAAATTATGGCTCAATCAGAAATTGATGGAGTACTGGTGGGCGGAGGAAGCTTGGAACCTGCGAGCTTTGCCAGGATTGTCAATTATCAGTAGTTGTGATTAGTCATTGGCTAATTGTTAATTGTTAATTGTTAATTGTTAATTGTTAATTGTTAGTTAGCTTATTATTAGTTAGTTAATTGGTTAATTGCAATGGGCAATTTTTAATTCGCAATTAGCCATGATCTATATAGTGATGGATAAAGGAAAATTAACCATCCAGAACTATTCTTTCGACTGGGGTAAACGAACCTATATCATGGGTATCTTGAACGTTACCCCCGATAGTTTTAGTGATGGCGGTGAACACTATACCCTAGAAGCTGCCTTAAGGCAAGCTTACGATCTGGTAAATGCTGGTGCTGATATTATCGATATTGGTGGTCAATCGACTCGACCTGGTGCTGAGCAAATTTCCCTAGCCGAGGAACTGAAACGAGTTCTGCCTGTGGTAGAGGCAATGGGTTTAGTGCTGAAGATACCCATTTCTGTCGATACCACTAGAGCATCTGTGGCTAAGGCTGCGGTAGAAGCTGGTGCGGATATGGTCAATGATATTTCCGGTGGCACATTTGACCCAGACATGTTTCCAGTCGTAGCCCAGTTGGGGGTACCCATTGTCTTAATGCATATCCGAGGCACCCCCGTTTCCATGCAAAAACTAACTGATTATCAAGACTTAATTGGGGAAATCTATAGCTTTCTTGAGAATCAGGTCAATGCCGCGATCGCAGCAGGAATTAAGCGATCGCATATTATTATTGACCCAGGCATTGGTTTTGCCAAAACCGCTGAGCAAAGTGTAGAGATTCTGCGGCAACTGCCTAGGTTTGATGCCCTTGGTGTACCGATGTTAGTCGGAGTATCTCGGAAAAGCTTTATTGGACGCATTATCAATCAACCAGACCCCAAGGGTCGAATTTGGGGAACTGCTGCGGCTTGTTGCAGTGCCATTGCCGGTTCAGCAGACATCCTGCGGGTACATGATGTTCGCCAGCTCCATGATGTCTGCCGTGTTGCTGATGCGATTTGGCGTGTTTAAGCATTCAGTTATCAGCATTAAGCTATCAGCATTAAGCTATCAGTATTCAGCTATCAGCATTAAGCTATTAGCTTTTGAATAAAAGAGGTAAGCATTGGTTTAATCTCTGTTACATTTGCTGACAGCTGACAGCTGACGGCACCTCAAGTAGCGTGCGCGTAGCGCATATGCTTACATTATTATTGCTCTAATTACTCTGGCCC
>NZ_JAAHHU010001415.1:0-1312 GCF_010672095.1 Moorena sp. SIO3I6
TTGGGGTGGTCCAGGCATGGGTAAGACCTCTTTCCTGGAACTCCTGGCTTCTCCGGACGTTTGGAAAGAGTATGGACAAGACCCATCACAGGCTTTGATGGTGCTACTCAGTTGCGAAAGTATCCAACCGTTTACAGCTTCCGGGTTTTGGCAGGAAGTCTTTAGTCTGCTCAAAGAGGAATTGGACGGTGAGCCAGACCTTCAGGCAGAGATCGAAACATTGCTCGACCACGGAAAAGCAACTGCCAGGGTTATGCGCCAAGTATTGGGGAAGCTTGGAAAACGAAACAAGTTCTTGGTGTTGCTAGTAGATGACTATGATGCCGCTTTGCGAGAAAACCCGCACTATACTCAAGCTGACATGGAAATCTTTGTCACTGAGTGTAGCAGTATTGCCTATCACTCTCGGGAGAGGAGATATTTATCAATGATTGTCACCTCACTTCGCCCTCTCAATGAACTTGATCCTCCCCTCAATCTCAATAGTTCTCCCTGGTACAACCATTATCTGTTTCAATCCCTGAAGCCATTAACGGAAACTGAAGTGGAGCAATTAATGGCAAGTATTCCCATCACACCAGCATTACGGGATGTCATTAAAGACAGGGCTGGTGGACATCCGGCGCTCTTACAAATTGCTGGTTCTTTGCTATTTAGAGAATTAAGAACTGGGAAGTTACCTGATACTGAAACCTTTACCAAGGAGTTTGAAAGTCAAACTAGACATATTTTCCAAAATATTTAGCAACGGTGCAGGGATGCCGAGCAAGGGCTGTTGATATTGATGGCTTGGTCTATTTGGATGGGATGCATTAGCTGATAGCTGTTCGCGTAGCGTGCGCGTAGCGCTTATGCTGAATGCTTAGGGAGGATTCACCCACAAGAAACATTTACCAACCGAGCCAGAGTTCCCTCCATCATAGCGGTGGTTTGACCAGATACAGTGAATACCAAAGCTTCCCGATAGACTCGCTGGGCAGGATGGTGTTTGTAGTTAGCAGCACCACTAGACACAGTCACCGCTGCTTGAGCACATCTTCCGGCTAAGTTAATTGCCCAAGTCCTCAGTTGTAGCCGTTGTTCAAAGGTCTGGGAATCCCCTTGTGCTGCTTCGAGCATAGCTGTCTGGCAGCGAATCAATTCCCCGTTGAGGGACTCAAAAGCATTGTATAGAAAATCCAGTTCCTTGGTTTTGGCAGCCGCTTCTACAATGTCGAGTCCAGCTTGGGCACATCCTAGAGCCAAAAAACCAGTAGACAAAACTTTTTTCTGGTCATTTTCGTGAATTGCACCTGCTTTAGCAATCGAGACC
>NZ_JAAHHU010001416.1:0-1310 GCF_010672095.1 Moorena sp. SIO3I6
TGCGTTTCTCACAGCTATGAGGTACACAGGATTTTTTGCCTCTTGCCTCTTGCCTCTTGCCTCTTGCCTTTTGCCTGTTCCCTGCTCCCTATTCCCTGCTCCCTATTCCCCAAAATGCTATGCTCAAACTATCAGGTTCAACAGAGGATCATGTACCACACTGACCCACCCCGTCCTGCCAGGGAAACTATGCCCACTATGTATGATCTACCTAGCGAGGACCCAGAGGAGCCTGGTTTGCCTGACGAATTTCATGACTTCCAACCCCAGCTATTGCGAGAAACCTGCCAACCTCCCAACTATCCCAGGGAGGAAATGTTCATTGGTACAGACCTGAATTTATATTACGATAGCCGTAATTCGTTATGGCACAAGCGACCGGATTGGTTTGTGGTATTGGGTGTGACTCGCGCTCAACAACAACAAGACTTGCGCTGGAGTTATGTGGTTTGGCAGGAAGGGATAGTGCCATTTTTGGTGGTGGAACTCCTATCACCAGGTACCGAAGCTGAAGATTTAGGACAAACCCTAAGGTCTGCTCATAAGCCACCTACTAAATGGCAAGCTTATGAGCAGTATATGCGGATTCCTTACTATGTGGTTTTTGACCGTTATGACAACCAGTTGCGGGTGTTTCAAATAACTGCCACACAGTATCAGGAAGTAGAACTTTCTGAACCGAAATTTTGGTTTCCAGAACTGGAATTAGGGTTAGGCGTTTGGCAGGGGAAATATCAAGAAACAGAAGGGTTGTGGCTGCGTTGGTATGATGGCCCAGGTAATTGGATTCCAACTTCAGCAGAACGGGCTGAACAGGAACACCAACGGGCTGAACGATTGGCAGAACGATTGCGTAGCCTTGGGGTCAATCCTGATGATTTGTAATGTCGGGAGTCGGGAGTCGGGAGTCGGGAGTCGGGAGTCGGGAGTCGGGAGTCGGGAGTCGGGAGTCGGGTAAGCTATCAGCTATCAGCTATCAGCTATCAGCTATTGAATAAAAGGGTATTGCTGAGGGGCGCAATGAATATGAGCGGGGTGGGCATCCTGCCTGCCCAGAAATGAAACAGGCTTGATGCCGGTTCTACCGTTGGGACACTGGCAAGATGCCAGTTCTACACTTGCCAGTCTTCTCCCCTCTTCTCCCCCCTGCTCCCAATTCCCAATTCCCGATTCCCGATTCCCGATTCCCGATTCCCGATTCCCGATTCCCGATTCCCGATTTCCTGTTCCCTGTTCCCTGTTCCCTTTGCGATATGTTGCCCACCATCACCCCAACCACTATTGATCTAGCTCCTGGGACTCAATTGCGG
>NZ_JAAHHU010001417.1:0-1307 GCF_010672095.1 Moorena sp. SIO3I6
TACTGGATTTTGCCAGCAGCCTCCCAGTTTCTTAATGTCCGATCAGTTACCCCTGGGATAATAGGTTTGTCTGCGTACGCAACAGGTGGGGAAAATCCATCCAGTATTGCTTCCACGGTTTGAAAGCCGATGTGCTCCGGATCGAAGAAGACTTCTTTCCCACCCTCAGGCAAGTCCCTCATATTGAACTTCTGGAAGATTAGGTAACTGGTTGATGTTGGCATGGCTTGATAGGGAGAGCTTTACGGTTAATAAGCGTAGTTGCACATAATTTGGGAGAAAATCAAATCCCAACCCACACTGGCTCAATCCAGATTAGCTTGCGTTGAGATCGCCCCTCGCCATAGGGTTGATTCCGATAGTGTCCCCTCCTAAATTGAGCGGTTTTAGATCCACTAGCGTCACTTTTCTTCTGTAGCTTGTATCCAGCCCCAATAATGATTGGAGACTGTTCCTTAGGTTTTCCAATAAACCCTTGACCAGGAGTATATTTGGGTTGTACAAAAAGCTCTGGATAGAATCTTTGTGCGATCAGGATCTGCATTACTAAGTTGCGGACTTTTCGAGAATTTTCCTGGTCTTTTTGGTGAAAGCTCTTGGTTTTCTTTTCATCCCACACCAGAGAGCCGTTATTGATGCCCCAGGTAATAGTCCAGTTGTAGAATATTTGGCCGACTTTGTAGTTTCCACTAGCTATAAATTTGTAGTCCCAATCTAGAGCTTTGTCGGTCATGGAAAATGCTATCCAGTCAAGGGTAATACCTTTAGAATTGACCAGTGAACCAATGGGAGGAAGCAAGCAAAAAGCCTCTTCGTCGGATTTCAATGAAATGCCCTCAAACATACTTTCTGAGACGTCGGTATTGGAGAAGGCTGTCATGAGGTCTTTTGAAATGGTGTAGAGCTTTCCTTGCCCCTCCATTACCCACATCAGTTGGACGAAGGCGGATGCCACTTCTTGGGTGTATTGATGGGGTTGAAGGTTATTTTCGTGGGCTTCATCATACAAGCGGTAGTTGTGCTTGACGTCAGCATATATCTCCTTCCAAGGTTTATAACCCTTGGGAATGTTATATCTTAGTTGTTTCATGATCGTTTTTGCGGTTAAGAGCGAACACACTAATGGTTCTGGTGGGTGCGATGTTCTGTAGGAACCGCGTTCGCGTTCGCTTTTTGATTTGGGTGCGGCTCTTATAGAAATACGGTATTATTTAAAATAACAAAACTAACAACCTTGTCAGAGTAAGGCTTTGAGTCAAAAAAACCGTTAAGTGACGTTTGTTGTACATAAGTGGAAAACCGGGGTG
>NZ_JAAHHU010001418.1:0-1306 GCF_010672095.1 Moorena sp. SIO3I6
GAGCTTGATGGATGACCTGTTTTTGCTCAGAATCGTATCTCCAGCGCTGCAGAAATTCTTGGTAGTTGCCAACTCCAGTAAGGGCGCTTTGCCTTAACTGTTGGGCAATGTCAAACAGGCTTGGCATGTTTAGTTGTTTAATGAGATTAGCACTACGCGATCGCACTCGGTCTGATCCTTGAGCCATGTCTTCTTTACCATTGCGGCGATGGTTCAATCCCATTGCCGCTGACATAGCTAAATTTTTGACTAACAGTTCGGCTACGATTTCAGGGGATGACTCTAGAGCTGTGATCACCTCTGGTGAAGGATTGTCGGCTAAGGTGCTGTCACTGGTAAGGTAGGTGACAAAGAAGCCTCTCGCACCATTTTTGGTTTTGACTAAGGATGCGATCGCATCGGTAATTTCTGGCGATGTTAGTTCCCCTGTTGCCATTTTGGTCATTATCGATTCCGTGAATGCGATGGCATTATCAAAGGTTACGGTTTCTAGAATCTCCATGGCATTTATCAAGCTAGCTCAATAGTAGGTCAGTTTTAATTTGACCACAATTTTCAGAAAACCGCAGATAGAGCTTTTACTATCAATCCCCCAAAGTTATCAGCGGTCAGCTCAGCGGTCAGTGGTCAGCGGTCAGCGCTCAGCCGTCAGCCGTCAGCCGTCAGCCTTCAGCCTTGGCCTTTGGCCACTACTGATTGCTATAAGCTGATTGCTGATTGCTGATTGCTGATTACTGATTGCTGATTGCTGATTACTGATTGCTGATTACTGATTGCTGATTGCTGTTCGCGTAGCGTGCGCGTAGCGCATATACTTACAAACCAACCCCTAACTCTTGACAATTGCTCCAAAATCTGCTAACACACGAGCATGATTCCGCAACAATCCCAACAAATTCAAGCGATTACTGCGAATATTGGGGTCAGGATCCATCACCAATACACTCTGGTCACCATCAAAGAAAGTGCTAACCGTAGGAGCAATCTCTTCTAGTGCTTCCACTAATTTCTGATAATCTCGCTCTTCCTGAGAAGCTTTAATTTTTGGCACTAATTCCACGAGGGCATCATAAAATGCTTGCTCACAAGATTTCTGGAAATGTTCCGGATTAACTACTGTTGTTGGTTGTAACTCTTTGGTATCTAAATCCCCTTGTTTAGCTAAACGAGCTGAACGGTTGACAGTTTCATAGATTTTATTCAGAGTACCATTATCTCGGATAGACTGGAGAAACAAAGCGCGATCGCGTACATCTAACACATCAATTAATGCCCTGTTTTGATACTCGGGATCATCTTCTCCTAA
>NZ_JAAHHU010001419.1:0-1305 GCF_010672095.1 Moorena sp. SIO3I6
CTTACATTGTGATGCCGTTTTATGAAAACGGCACCCTGCGCCAGTTCACAAATTTAGATTCGAAGCTGGAACCCGCTGACGCTCTCAACCTAGTTTTACCAGTTGCAGAAACCCTCAGCCAAGTCCATGATCTCGAGCTTTACCATCGAGACCTTAAACCCAGCAATATTCTTTTAGATGAAACTTTTTGTCATAACTTATCAGTGACTTTGGAGAGAATTATGAGTAATTTGAAAATAAAGTCAATCAAAAGGTAAAAAGGAGTGTGGTGAAGCGTACAAAATTCTGTGCTTGAGTGGAAGTAGGTATAATCAGCATATTCGGTAAACCATGACGGATTATATCCGAATCAAGGCAAAAATCCGGAAAAGAGGGATAATTGTTAATTGTTAATTAATGAACATTCAAGATTGATCAGTAGTCAACCGAACTCGATATTATCCATTCCTGTCCACTGGTGGAAATGTTTCAGTCCTAAAGCGAATCTTAACCTGACCAATGATGTCTGTACTCATAGTCACTGCATCGAATGAACTCTCATTCACTGGCTTAACCGTGAGTTTATTGTGACTAGTACCAGCAGAAACGTTACCCGATTCTGCTACTGCACGACCTCTGATGTAAGGGCTGGTTTCTTGATGCGATAGTGAGTGGGGGAAACCCCCTTTGGCCGACTGCATCGCTTGTTGAGGCTTATGTTGACGCTGATACTGGTTTGTTCCTGTAGTTTGTTGCTCAGTAGCAGTCACATTGAAGGTGAGCTTCGAGACAATTTCCCCATCAGTTACTACAATCCGTGCCATTCCTTCCCGTGCTATTGCCCGCAGATGCTCTATCATATTAGTTGCTAGTAACTCACCAATTTTCGAGCGAATCTCTTGGACTTGGCTAGTGAAGAATCTCTCCTGATTCTCTTGGATGGTAAGTGTCAGAGGATTTGTAAGATTAATGGTTTCAGCTTCTAGAGCTTGAGCTACTTCCCTTAAGAGGTGATTGGCTGGCTTTTCTTGAGTACCAGTGTTGGGGTTAGCAGGGATAGTTTTAAAGGTATAGTTGGGACGCACAACTGTACCTCCCTGACCATCAGGGTAGTGTTGGACAAGATGGTCAGTAATTTGGACATCAGAGACATTCTCCGCCTGGAACTGAGCCAGAGTTTTAGCGAGATTGGCTACAAGTTCCCGATAGGCTTCCATCTGCTTGATAGTTGCACCCATGATAGCGTCGAAAGTACTGTTGATCAGCCCAGCAGTAAACTCAGTAAAGCCTAGCTCTTGAACTTGCTTTGGCCGACTGATACCACAC
>NZ_JAAHHU010000142.1:0-13605 GCF_010672095.1 Moorena sp. SIO3I6
AGGTTGACCTTCAATAAGATGCGATCGCTTAAATTATTAATAAGTTACTAAAGTTAAAAGTTGACTAGAGCGTTTCTCCTACTTATGAGGTAAAGTCAATTTTCTTACCCCTACTCCCTACTCCCTACTCCCTATTCCCTACTCCCTACTCCCTACTCCCTATTCCCTACTCCCTACTCCCTACTCCCTACTCCCTACTCCCTACTCCCTACTCCCTACTCCCTACTCCCTGTATTACCCGTTTCTAGCAGTGTCTGGAAAATCAAATAGGCTGAAGTAGCACCAGGGTCTTGATGTCCAGCACTGCGCTCCCCTAAATAACTGGCTCGTCCCTTCTTAGCCACCAACGGAATAGTATTTTTCATCCCTTCTTCTGCTGCGTTGACGGCCTGTTGCAAGGCTTCTAGCATACTGTCTCCTTGATCTACAGCTTGTGCAAAGGCATTGGCTGCGGGTGATAGAGCATCTAACATGGTCTTATCTCCCAAGTTGGCTTTGCCTCGCTGGACGACTCCCTCCACTCCTGCTTGGAATAGTTTGACCATATCCTCTTTTGTCAGTTCTTGCTTTCCTGCTACTGCTGCACTTGAGCGCAAGAACAGGGTGCCATAAAGTGGTCCACTGGCACCTCCCACACTGGAAATTAGAGTCATGCTGACGGTTTTGAGAATACTGCCAATGTCTTTATCTGCCACTTTAGGAAGCTGAGTGATCACCTTTTGAAAGCCACGATTCATATTGATACCGTGGTCAGCATCACCAATAGCAGCATCAAGTTCGGTTAGATAGTCCTTGTTTTGTTCTAGTACAGTAGCGACTGCTTGTAACCACTGTAGAATTTGATGTTTAGTTATCGTTACCATAGTGGCAGAGTGGGTCAGGGGGTGAGAGCCTCAGGGTAGCAATGAGCAATGAGCAATTAGCTAAGCTTTACGATACTGATGCTCCCAGATATCATATCAATCATAGTCCCCAACGCAGGGCTGGTGTCTTGACTGGTGCATCCCAGAATTTAATTAGCTCATCGTTCATTTTGAGTAGGGTAATCGAGCAGCCTTGCATTTCTAGAGACGTAATATAAGGACCAATCAGACTACGCACGATTTCCAGTCCCTTTTGTTCACAGATTTGGGCTAATTTACGATACACAATGTACAGTTCCGACAGGGGAGTACCACCCATGCTATTCACGAATGCCAGAATGCGATCGCTTTTCTGAAAAGGCGGGTCAGTTATTTCAAACTCTGTCCATTCTGCTTTATCTTCATCCCACTCTCGCACTTTGCGGCTATAGGCAGAATCTTCAATAATCGATAGCGCTAGCATTTCAGTTATCTCATCTGCTGATTTGAGGGACATTCGTTGTCTTCCTGGTTCCCCGTGAATGCCAATCCCAAATTCTATTTCTGCTTCCCCCAAGTCAAACATGGGACTCCCCTTAGCAGGAGGGGTGCAGGATGTCAATGCCATACCCATGCTGCGTCCATTACCATTAACCTGGCGACAGAGATTAGCCAGTTGTTTGAGGTCATAACCAGCAGCAGCAGCAGCGCCACAGATTTTCTCGGCTAATAATGTCGTCCCTACCCCGCGCCTGCCTTGAGTATAGAGGCTATCTTTAACCGCTACATCATCATCAATTAGGATATTGAGGACTCGGATGCCTTCTGAGATAGCTAATTCCGCAGCTAACTCAAAATTCATCACGTCACCGCTATAGTTTTTGACAATATTAAGAACCCCTGCACCACTGTTGACTATTTTTGCAGCTTCTAGCATTTGGTCGGGAGTGGGAGAGGTAAACACTTCACCGGGACAGGCGGCATCTAACATTCCGGCACCCACAAAGCCCCCGTGCAAGGGTTCATGACCACTACCACCACCGGAAATAATCGCTACTTTGTTTGATATTGGAGCATCAGCGCGGTAGATCAAGAGGGGGTCAAGATTAATTTTGAGCAGGTCAGGATGGGCTACAGCCATGCCTTCTAGGCTTTCTCTGACAACATTATCGGGATGGTTGATTAATTTTTTCATGATTGATATCACTCGTCATCGGTAATGGGTAATTGGTAATGGGTAATTGCCCCAACTTCCCCTTCTACCAATACTGCCATCCCTTACACCCGTTACTCATCTGTTGCCCGATCTTCTATCTATCAAAAGTCTAAAGCAATGCCTATTCTCACTCCCACAACGAGATAAATAAGCATTGCTTAATGATTCAACGCCCTTTTGTTGAAACTACAATTTGTTTTGGCTTGGAAATATAGCCCTGCGCTATAGCACTATATTTCAGGAGTGCGATCGCAAAAAAACTATATCCCTAGTTCAGTCATGCCCTGTTCATACAACCTTTAAGCAATAATGATGCCATGGTTCAACCCAAATGGTAGTATAATCCCGATCCGAATTTTCCACAATAGGGTAACAGATGAGGAGATTCAACCATGACCATAACCAAACCAATGTCATCTCAACGATATGCAGAATTTGACCAGGTCTTCCAGTTGTTTGATGCCAATGGTGATGGATTCATCAGTCGTCAGGAGATCATCGATGCTCTAGAGATTCTGGGACAAGGCATTTCCCTTCAAGACCGAACCAATCTTTTCAATCTGCTCAACAAAGATGATGTTGTGACACGGGAGGCCTTTATGGAGTGGATGGTAAACCGCCAAGATCTCGATATTAGGGCTGATCTACGACAGGTGTTTGAACTGATTGATGTTGATGGTAGTGGCAAGTTATCGATTGACGAATTCACCCAGATTATCCGTTGCTTCAACACGACCGTAACTGATTCATAAATTGCTGCCTTGGTGAGAAAAGCTGATTTAAATGGAGATGGCGAAATTGATTTTGAAGAGTTTATTGCCACTCAGACTTATGAATCGGCTCTGAAGATTTCGATCGCAGGCTTACGCAGTTTCAAAAAGATTTTACTTCAGTACCAAAAAGTCGAAAAATTTTCCTCAATTGCGCTGATTGAAGTTGATTCGGAATTAGGAGCGGGAACGCGCGGTCAATCCATGGGAACTGCTGCTTTGAGAGAAGCTGCCATCCAAAAACAGGCGGCACGGATGCATGCTCACAATGGTGTGTTGAGTCTGGATAGTTTACGAGTACAAACAGAAAATTGGGCAGATGCTCTGGGACACAAACATCAGTACGCCAAGTATATTCACAAGCTATACCAAGTGCTGAGCCGAACCACCGATGTAGTCGCCCAAACCCTAAAGGAGGGGCTGTTTCCAGTGGTACTCGGTGGCGATCATTCAACGGCAGCAGGGATAATCGCCGGAATCAAAAAAGCCTTTCCGAATCATCGCCTGGGAGTGGTTTGGATTGATGCCCATGCTGATATTCACTCTCCCTATACGACTCCATCGGGAAATATGCATGGGATGCCTGTGGCGATGGCGACTGCCACTGATAATCTGGCCAAGCAAATCAATGAGCTTGACTCAGACACGGTAAAACTCTGGAACCTGTGTCAAAAATTAGGGCTGGCAGATAGCGCGAATTTTAGCATTGAGGATTTGGTGTATGTCGCGGTACGAGATACGGAAGAGGCGGAAGACCACTTGATTGAAACACACCAAATCCTAAACATGACCAGTGAGCACGTTCGTACCTTGGGTGCGGATGTCGTTGCCCAACGGTGTTTAGAGAAGCTAGAAGGGGTGGATCTGATTTACGTTACCTTTGACGTCGATAGTATGGACTCGACAATTTGTATGGGAACGGGAACCCCAGCTCCAAATGGGATTTTTGTCAAGGAAGCCTGTCTGCTCAACGAAACCTTGGTTAAAGATCCACGGGTGTGTTGTTGGGAAATCTGTGAAATTAATCCCCTGCTCGATACCCTCAACACCATGGTGGAAAACTCCCTGGGCATTTTTGAAACTGTAGTGGATGCCATTGCCAATCGCCTAGAAGTAACACCGAAAGTATAAGACCTGATCGTTATGCAAACCGCCGTATGCTGATAGCTGATAGCTGATAGCTGATAGCTGATAGCTGATAGCTGATAGCTGATAGCTGATAGCTTACGATTAGATTACTTTTCCTAAGTTCCTAATCACTATCCACGAACACAGTAACCGCTGCAACAGCAATCAGCATCTCATCATTTTTATCATTAAGTTCTGGAATCGCCCTGCCTTGAACGACCATTCCACCAGACTCAAGGGATAGAGTTTTCTGACCGAAAGGGAGTACAGCCAGTACTTCATCTTCCCGGACTTGCTCTGGGTAAGGCACGGCGACTTGAACTTCAACTATCATTTGATTGGGATGCTCTAAACCAGCTACTTCCCAAACACCAGGCAAGGCATTGTGAGCAATAGCGTTGCGTACAGCTCTTGCTGCTGCTACGGTTGGGTCTTGACCGTGTTGGTCTACTCCCATTCCCATTTCGATAATTAAGCGTTTACGAACCATGACGAGTATATTGAATGCGTAACCGTTGAATCGGATCATCCTCTGATTCCGGGACAGTATCACGATGAATTTCGACTAAGCCCAATTCCTTAAAGTAAGCTAGTTCTGTATCGGACAACGGCCAAGGGGGACCATCTGGTTCAGTGTCGCTATCCCGAAACCGAGTAATTACTAAGAGGGTTCCTCCTGGGGCGACTAAGGATGCGATCGCATTCATCACAGTTGACCGCACCTTGAGGGGTAAGGCTTGGATGTTACGACATTCAAAGACAAAATCAAATTTGTGATGCCATGCTGGATCTAAAGCAAATAAATCCGCCACTTGGTACTTGACCTGGGAATCGGGAAATCGGTTTTGGCACCATGCGATCGCAGTCGGGGAAATATCAAACGCAGTCACTTGGAAACCCTGCTGCGCCAACGCTTCAGCATCATCCCCTAACCCACAACCAACTACTAGGGCAGAGCGACCCGACCCTTGGGGTGTATTATGCTCTAACCAATCCTGTAGATAGGGATGGGGTGTATTACGCGCCCAAGGTATTTGCCCCGAATCCCCATTAGCTTCGGCATATAAAACCTCAAACCATTGAGATGGATTATCTTGGCGAATTGATTCCGATGCCAAGAGTTTAACCTTTTGCTGTAGTGTTTCGGGTTGTTGCTCGAACATAGGTCTGGGTTTGCTAATGCTTCCTAATTTTAACTGTTCCAATGTCAATCCCCATCTTGTCAGGCAGATCAGCATACCAGTAACAACTTACCAATTAAGCCATTTGGCTGATTTTTTCAATGAGGGGTGACACCCCTCATTTACTCAGGTATATTTGAAATATAAGATGCACCCTGATGATCGAGAGAGTCAGTAACACGGCTCTCTTTTTTTTTGCCTGTTGCCTGTTGCCTGTTGCCTTTTGCCTTTTGCCTTGCCCGTAGCGCTGTATCACTCCTGCCAAGACTCAAACCGACCTGGCAAAAGTACTTTTCTGATAGTGTTCACGTCAATTCTTGTCCACTGTTCCCTGTTCCCTGTTCCCTGTTCCCGACTTCTGCAAGAAGTCTAATATATTGTCTAACTGCAAGAGCCGAATCTAGCTGCAACGCCTCACCAGCAAGCATCTCGGCCTGGTTGATACTCAACTGTGTAATAACTGAAATCACAGTAGCGATCGCAGGTGGATTCACACTCAACT
The DNA here is from genome assembly GCF_010672095.1 of Moorena sp. SIO3I6. Taxonomy (NCBI): domain Bacteria; kingdom Bacillati; phylum Cyanobacteriota; class Cyanophyceae; order Coleofasciculales; family Coleofasciculaceae; genus Moorena; species Moorena sp. SIO3I6. The sequence goes on from NZ_JAAHHU010000142.1 coordinate 5,640, forward strand.
CATCCACCCCTAACCCTAATAAAATCGGTATCCCTACTGGATTCGATGCCAACTGACCACAGACACTAACTGTAATCCCTGCTTGATGAGCAACGCTTACCGTTTGGTGAATCATCCGTAGCACAGCCGGTTCAAGGGCATCAGCTAGCTTCGCCACCTTGGGATTAGTACGGTCAGCGGCCATTACATATTGACTCAAATCATTAGTACCAATGCTGAAAAAGTCCACTTCAGCCGCTAACTGATCAGCCATGGTTACTGCTGCCGGGACTTCTACCATAATCCCCACTGGCATCTGTTCATTAAAACGATGCCCTTCTTGGCGCAACTCGGCTTTAGCCTCTGCTAGGATTTCCTTAGCAGCCCGTACCTCTTCTACTGAAGAAACCATGGGAAACATCACCTTAATATTGTGTCCATAACTCCCTCGTAGAATCGCCCGCAGTTGGATTTTGAGCATCTCTGGACAATCCAAACTCTGACGAATTCCCCGCCATCCTAGGAAAGGGTTAGGCTCTCGGGTGTGCCGATCAGAGGAAGCATCAGAAGACGCTAGATTCAGGAAGGGAATGGGCTTGTCACCGCCAATATCTAAAGTACGAATCGTTAGGGGATGGGTACCCATAATTTCCGCAATGGCTTGATAGGTTGCCAACTGCTCTTCTTCCATCGGAATAGTTAAGCGTTCCAGATAAAGAAACTCGGTCCTAAGTAAACCTATCCCTTGAGCACCACAATCGAGAGCCAATTTAGCATCAGCCTCTCCCAAAACATTTGCCATCAAGGGAATTGTGTGTCCATCTTGAGTAATTACCTCCCTAGGTAATTCATCCTTACTGTTGCTCTGTAGCTGTAATTCTTGCTTTTGTTCCTCAGAAGGCTCTACCCAAATTTGACCGGTTGTCCCATCCATGGCCAACTCCGTACCAGCTGGCAACGACAACACATCCTGACCAACACCAACCACCATCGGTATACCGAGCATATTGGCGATCAGGGCACTATGGGCTGTAGCACTTCCACTAGCGCAACAGATACCTAGGACTTGGATCGGATTTAGTTGCGCGACCTCAGAGGGGGTTAAATCAGCAGCAACCAGAATACCAGGCTCAGTCAGATCTAGACAGGTTTCTTTCCTATTCGTCAGTAATCGCAACACTCGCCAGCCGACATCGATCACATCATTTCCCCGAGCTTGCATGTAGGAGTCTTCCAGAGTTTGATAATTTGCTACGGTTTCATCGATCACAGTTTTCCAAGCAGCTCCTGCCCATAGATGCTGGTCAACTATAATCTGATAAGCTCTATTAACTAGGGCTGGATCGTCTAAGTAGAGCAAGTGAGCCTGAAAAATATCTGCCTGATCTTTAGTAACAGTATTGATCAGGTGTTGAAGTTGCTGTTGTGCTGTTTTAATAGCAAGTTGTAGGGTTTCCCACTCGCCTTGAGGATTATCTGTTTGCTCTTCAATAATCTCTGGAAGTTTGGGTTGGTAGACAATAACCGCTCCCATAGCAATACCAGCAGCAGCGGGAATTCCAACTAACCTATCAAGTGTGACGGATGAAGGGTCAAGGGATCGGTTACTGGGAGAGTTATAATTTTGGTTGATGTCTTCTTTGGCTTTATCTAGTTTTTCGCCAAAATTGTTATCGACTAGCTGCTGCAACGCTATCAAGGCTAATTCGGCATCTTCTCCTACTGCTTTGATGACTATTTTATCTCCCTGTTGGATACCTAAAAGCATCACATTATTAATGCTTTTTCCATTAACTATATTGCTAGTTTTGGTGATATTTTGTAACTTAATTTCTGAGTTAAACCGATTAGCTGTAGTAACAAATTGGGCAGCAGGACGAGCATGAATTCCCTGTTTATTCTGGACAGTAAGATGGATTTCTTTGGTTGTAGTTGCGTAACGCACCACGGGCAAGATGCCCGTTCCACCCACCGGGTCAAACTCAGTACTATCAGTACTATCAGTACTATCAACAACTGATAACTGAGAGGCTTTAGCGGTTAAAGCTGATCTAGCTTCAGCAATCACTTGGTCGATATCACCACCAGCCGCAGCTTGGACAACCGCTGCGATCGCACCTTCCACTAATGGCGCTTCGCACAATCTTACCTTGGGTTTCTGCTCTTCATCCAGAAACTCCAGTGCCATTTCTGCACTCAGCACTGCACTGCCTAAATCCATCAATACCACTACCCCAGCATCGGAGTAAACCGACTCAATGGCGGCTTGGACTTGCAGCACATCGGTACCAAAAGGATTTTGTGGGTCATCAATCCCAGCTGCGATCGCAATTGGTACCGATGTCTGAACCATCTGTTGGGCTAATTCCTTGACCCCAGCGGCTAGCTTAGCACTGTGGGAGATAATCACAATTCCAATCATAAGGTATATAAGCGCGTTGGTATCATCGGTTGTGAACATACTCGCTTAGGCAAGAGGCAAGAGGCAAGAGGCAAGAGGCAAGAGGCAAGAGGCAAAAGGGAAGGCATTGCTGATTAATAGAATGATGGAAAGTAACTGAGGAGTACGCAAATAATCCTAATGACTGGTGTTATTATGCCCGGTGTTTGTTTGACAGGGGTGAAAATCAGGGAGCGGCTGAAGCTATTCAGAAAGCTGATCATCTATGCTCGAATAATTGGCTAGTTTATGGGGCCTTATATAATATTTTGAACAAGTCACCCCTTATCCCTTTCTTAGCAAGAAAGGTAGAAATAACCTGAGGGGGGATATTTTTGTTATTATAAACCTATCTACAGCGTTTTGTATAACTAAAATGACACCATCATCTTCCCATCACACTGTAAGGCGAGGACGGGTTTTTCCGGAGAAACGACTGTCTCCTGAAGAAAAAGCCAGAATTCAAGCTGAAGATGCAGTGTTTTATAAGCGTTGTCGAGAGGTCTTTGAGCGAGTACAACCAGAATTGATTCAAGAGCATTATGATTGGTTTATTATTATTGAACCTGATAGTGGTGAGTATTTTATCGATGAAGATAAAAAGGTAGCACTTTCCAAATCCCGTTCTAAACATCCAGGTAAAAAGTGTATTATTATGCAAATTAATGAAACGGGAACTTGTGGCAGAATATGATCCAAGGTGAATTTAATAGGTTCGGGGAGTTATTTTTTGAAATTGGCTTGATGTCTGCTGATGGGGAGGTTTTTCCCGTTATGGCACTGTTAGATACAGGGTTTACAGGTTGGTTAGCTATTGATAATCAAGATGCTGAGAGTTTAGGGTGGGTGCGTAATAATGAACCACAGGATATGCAAACAGCCCAGGGAGAAGCACGGTTTAATTTATATGAGGGAAAGGTGGTTATTGAGGAAGAGGAGTTTACGGTTGAAGTGTTAGGAGGAGATGAACTGGTAAATAGTCTTTTAGGTGTTTTGTGGTTACGAACAAAGCGTTTAGTTGTAGATTTTCCTATGGGAGTGTTAACCCTAGGATAAGCGATGCTCAGCAAAAAGCCGCTACGCGAACACACTGATAGTTAAAGAGGTGCGTTACACTTGGTTAACGCACCTGACAAGATAAGCGATCGCACTGGTTTAAAACCAGTCGTCGCTGTTACCCTCCCACTCCTGGTCACTTGCGCCATCTGGCGATTATGGATTTATTGTTGGAGGATTTTGAGACAATTCCGAAAGAAGTATTGGAGCGATTGTTCTCCAAGGTTGTTGAAGGTTGAAGGTTGTTGAAGGTTGAAGGTTGTTGAAGGTTGAAGATTGTTGAAGGTTGAAGGTTGTTGAAGGTTGAAGGTTGTTGAAGGTTGAAGGTTGTTGAAGGTTGAAGATTGTTGAAGGTTGAAGATTGTTGAAGGTTGAAGGTTGAAGGTTGAAGGTTGAAGATTGTTGAAGGTTGAACGCGATCGCGTGGCCGAAAGACCAAGGTTGTTCGCCTTTGGGGTTCGGTGTAGGGTAGGTTTAAGGGTTAAGTCGATTAACTATTGCCTATTGCCTATTGCCTATTGCCTATTGCCTATTGCCTATTGCCTCTTGCCTATTGATCCTCTACGCCACTCTGCTGCTTTTCGATCCATCTCTTTGATGAACCCATCTTTTCCATCCATATAGGCTTCAATATTGTATGGATATTTATTAGCAAGTTTTCGCTTAAGTTCACCGTATTTATGGGCATCCTTAGGATGGGCAATCATATAATCTCGAAAGGCTAAGTGACGCTCTACCTGTAGCGAATTAACCTCAAACATATGAACATGATGTGTTCTGATTCCTATTTGATTATGTTTGCGAAAGAAACGACGACCTGGTATGCCGTATTCACCCATTCCTTCATAGCCTATTGTCTCCATACCTGAACTATTTTCATCGACTTTGGTAATGTCTTTGACCTCAACCAAAATATCAATAATTGGTTTAGCGTCTAGTTCTGGAATAGATGTACTCCCAATATGGTGTACAGCAACTAAGTTGTCGCCGACGGCAAGAGCAATCTGCTTTGATTCACGCTCAAATTCATCTGGCCACTTCGGGTCATGGGGAACAACTTCAACTTTTCTTGACATAACTACAGCAGTTTGAAATTGGGTGAGGTACTTACTAGCAGTTGGTTTGAGGGAGCAGGAAGCAGGGAGTAAGGAGGAGTATTGACACTCCTCGTCCTATAAGAACGAGGATTCTTGCTTCAAAGGGATTCCTATGAATTTACCCTCAGCAAGCATCTTGACCGTGTGTCCCACGGCTGCAAGTCCACGTATAGTGACTACTTGGGCAGCTGCCACATCTCTATCGGTTGTGTAGCCGCAATTTAAACAAACATGGGTACGTTCAGCTAAAGTCTTTTTGCCAGTCTCAGTTAAGCAATTTGGACAAATCTGACTTGTTCTACGTGCATCTACTTTCTGGAAATAGACGCCACGATGGACGCAAGTTTTTTCTAATATGTCCAAAAATTGACCAAAGCCAGCGTCTAGACAATGCTTTCCTAACATTCCACGGGACAAACCTACCAAGTTTAAGTCTTCTACAAATATCATCCCTGCATTGTCACAAAGTTGGTGAGAAAGCTTTCTGTGCCAATCCTTGCGACAATTAGCAATGTACTCATGTAGTTTGGCTACTTTATTTTGCGCTTTTTGTCGATTCTTTGAGCCAAAAGGTTTTCTAGAAACACGCTTTTGCAGCCATCTCAGCTTGCGTTCGGCATCACCAAAAAACTTTGGGCGCTTGACTAAAAGACCATTAGAAGTAGCTACAAAACTGGTTAATCCTACATCAATTCCTAATGGTTCACCATGGGGCATTGGCGATGGAATATCAGCATTCCATTGAATCGTCAACATCACATACCAACCAGAAACCCTTTTAACTATGCGGGCTTGCTTGATTACTCCATCTTCGGGAATATTCCGTGATTGGCGAAACCTTACCCAACCGATAACAGGAAGTTTAACCATACCAGGCTCAAGTCTATTCCCTTTCATTTGCGGAAAGACAAAAGACCTCATTCTTCCTTTTTTCTTAAACCGTGGAAACCCCGTATTACGCTCCCACATATTAGTGAAAGCAGTCTCAACCCTTTTGAGAGTTTGCTGCAATACCTGAGATTGAACCTTTTTTAAATTAGGGTTTTTCTTCTTTGCAGCTGTTAAAGACTTACATTGATTTCCATAGGTAGGACGGGTCGCATCGGCAGAAATGATGTAGCAACTACGAAGGCTACAGGAGTTTAATTGACAACTACGAGACTTGTACCAGTCTTTACGCTCAGCTAAAGCATAATTATACACCCTACGAGTTACTTCTAGCCACTCGTCAAATATTTGGGATTGTTGCTTGGTGGGTTTGAGTTTGAACTCGTAGGTGAGATTAAACATCGTCTTTCCTCCTTGTCCAGTATCATAACGCTTTAATTATCTAACGTCAATCCGAAAGATAAAAGCCGTCCTCAAAGGACGGGGCTTTAAACCCAAACTTTTTGGTAACAAACCAGAAATTAAAGAAATCCAACGATTTGCCCAACTGGGTGACCTGTTCAGTATGGTTTGATTAGACTTAACCTTGGCTAGGTCTAGACTACCTACTTAGATCTAAGTAATTTACTATAACTATGTCACAACCGACTATAGAATCAATCCTTCAAGAAGAACGGCTGTTCCCGCCACCAGCTGACTTTGCCGAGAATGCCCAGATTAAGAGCATGGCGGAGTATCAGCAACTTTATGAACAAGCCAAAGCTGACCCCGAAGGGTTTTGGGCCCAGCTTGCCGAACAAGAACTAGACTGGTTTCAAAAGTGGGATACCGTATTAGATTGGCAACCTCCCTTTGCCAAGTGGTTTGTTGGTGGGAAGATTAATATTTCTTACAACTGTCTTGACAGACACCTCACTACCTGGCGTCGGAATAAAGCTGCCCTGATTTGGGAAGGGGAACCGGGAGACTCCCGCACCCTAACCTATGCCCAGTTACACCGGGAAGTTTGCCAGATGGCAAATGTGATCAAACAACTGGGAGTGAAAAAAGGCGATCGCGTTGGCATTTATATGCCCATGATTCCCGAAGCTGCTATTGCCATGCTGGCCTGTGCTAGAATTGGTGCTCCCCACACGGTTGTTTTTGGTGGCTTTAGTGCTGAAGCCCTCAAAGACCGACTGGTAGATGCTCAAGCTAAATTAGTAATTACTGCTGATGGGGGCTGGCGCAAAGACAAGATTGTTCCTCTCAAGATCCAAGTTGATAAAGCCTTAGAGAATAATGGCGCACCTACAGTAGAAAACGTCCTAGTGGTAGAACGCACCAAGCAAGGGATTGACATGGAACCAGAACGAGACCACTGGTGGCATGACTTGCAACCGGGAGCATCTGCGGATTGTCCAGCGGAACCCATGGATAGTGAAGATATGCTCTTCATTCTCTACACTAGCGGTACCACAGGTAAACCGAAAGGGGTTGTTCACACTACTGGTGGCTATAACCTCTACACCCACATGACTACCAAGTGGACCTTTGACCTCAAAGAGACCGATGTCTACTGGTGTACTGCTGATGTCGGCTGGATTACCGGACACAGTTACATTGTCTATGGTCCATTGTCCAATGGTGCTACTAGCCTCATGTACGAAGGGGCTCCCCGTCCTTCCAATCCCGGTTGCTTGTGGGATGTGGTAGAAAAATATGGAGTCACTATCTTCTACACTGCTCCCACTGCTATTCGTGCCTTTATTAAGATGGGAGACCAGCATCCCAACGCCCGTGATTTATCCTCCCTACGTATCTTAGGAACTGTGGGTGAACCGATTAACCCAGAAGCCTGGATGTGGTACCATCGGGTGATTGGAGGAGAACGTTGTCCCATTGTCGATACTTGGTGGCAAACTGAAACCGGTGGCTTCATGCTCACCCCCTTACCCGGTGCTACTCCCACTAAACCCGGTTCCGCTACCTTCCCCTTCCCAGGCATTATTGCTGATATTGTAGATTTAGACGGCAATCCAGTTGGAGAGAATGACGGTGGTTATTTAGTGATCAAACATCCTTGGCCAAGTATGATCCGTACTGTCTATGGGGATGATGACCGTTTCCGCCGCACCTATTGGGAACACATTCAACCAAAAGATGGCCAATACTTCTATTTTGCTGGAGATGGTGCCAGAAAAGACTCCAATGGCTATTTCTGGGTTATGGGTCGTGTCGATGATGTGTTGAATATCTCTGGTCACCGCTTAGGAACCATGGAAGTGGAGTCAGCACTGGTTTCTCATCCTTCTGTAGCTGAAGCCGCCGTAGTCGGTAAACCTGATGAGGTAAAAGGGGAAGATGTCTTTGCCTTTGTGACCTTAGAAGGGACTTATAGCGCTAGTGACGAACTCAAGCAAGAACTAAAGCAGCACGTGGTCAAAGAAATTGGTGCGATCGCACGTCCTGGTGACATTCGCTTTACTGATGCTTTGCCCAAGACTCGTTCCGGAAAGATTATGCG
>NZ_JAAHHU010001420.1:0-1303 GCF_010672095.1 Moorena sp. SIO3I6
ACATTCGGGATTGATTTTGAGCTAAATCTGCCATCAAAGAGTATGCTTGAGCGCGATCTCGTTTGAACTCATGGACAGTATTGGTTAGAGCTTCAATGGCACGAGCATTAGAATCGATCCTGTGACCAAGTTGTTCAATCTTTTGGTTGGTCTGCTCGATAGCACGAGCATTGGAATCAGTTCTGTGACCAAGCTGTTCAATCTGTTGGGTGACAGCATCAATCCTGTGACCAAGCTGTTCAATCTGTTGGTTGGTGCGCTCGAAGGCAGTTAGTAAAAGGTTGAAACGGGTATCAAACTGGTCTGAGTTTGTCATTTGCTTTGCTGCAAGATAATGTTTACGATTGCAGTTATCAATTGCTTGAAGTACGTTTTGTATTTTAGGTAATAGGGAACAGGGAATAGGGTCAAAATTATGTGTAAAGCATAAGTATAATTACCGCTATACTTCTGATTCAGGACTTACGCACAGACTCCATTTGTAGGGTGGGCAAGGTTTTGCCCACCCTACAGGTAGCTAGTGCAGATTCTGTTTATTGTGTGATTTTTATGGTGTGATTTGCGATTACAAGCTATGACTGTTAATTTTTACCATTGCTCTATTAGAACGTTTTTTTACTACTTATGATTTACCAGATGATTTACCTTGGCCAAAAGGCCACGCTACGCGAACAAGTTTCTTCCCTTATTAAGGAAGTCATGTGGGATTTACTTCACGGTAGTCAGGGGCAATTATTATGCCCTAATTACTACTCCATAAACCCTAGTAAATTGTACCTAAAATATTTGATTACGGCTACAATAATTATACAAGAATAATATCAATATTGACAAGAATTAAATATATTATTTACTAATAGCTAATTAACTGCAATGGTGATTTATTATAAAACCAAAAATTACTCCTATTTCTTTCCTACTACTCCCGATTCCCGACTCCCGACTCCCGACTCCCGACTCCCGACTCCCGACTCCCGACTCCCGACTCCCGACTCCCGATTCCCGATTCCCTATTCCCTATTTCTGTAAACTATAAAGTGGTGATCAAAAATTTGCCAGCAAGATTATTGTCTAAGATCAGGAAAATTGGTAGATTCTAAAACTCCGACAGTAGTTGCCCTGATTCCAGCCCGAGCTGGTTCCAAACGAGTACCTGGTAAAAATATTCGTCGTTTAAAAGGGCATCCGTTAATTGCTTATACTATTGCTGCTGCAACCCAAAGCCAAGTGTTTTCAGCAGTGATTGTTTCCACTGACTCAGAGGAGGTGGCGGAAATTGCTCGTTACTATAGCGCTGAGGTAC
>NZ_JAAHHU010001421.1:0-1301 GCF_010672095.1 Moorena sp. SIO3I6
TCAAGAAAAACGTCAAAGCTGACTTTAACACCAGACCAAACTATGATCAAGGAAGCTTTCACCCTCGGCTAGCCAAGGGTCTAGTAGAACTATCCCACCTGAAAACTGGACAACGAATTCTAGATATTGCGACCGGCACAGGTTTAGTAGCAATTCTAGCTGCCAAAATTGTCGGTGCTTCTGGAGCTGTTGTCGGCGTAGATATTTCATCAGGCATGCTCAATCTAGCCCAACGAAAAGTTAAAGCCGAAGGTCTCAACAACATCGAATTTATAGAAGCAGATGCAGAAACTATCAACTTCCCAGATAATAGTTTCGATAGGATTCTATGTTCTTCAGCCATTGTATACTTAACAGATATCCCTGCTGCGTTACGGCAGTGGTATCGCTTCGTAAAACCAGGAGGATTAGTCGGATTTTCCTGTTTTGCAGCAAACGCCTTTCCTACAGGGGGTCTGTTTCGAGAAAAAGCAGGAGACTATGGCATTGTAATTCCTAATCCCAATCAACCCCTTGGTAGTCCCGAGAAATGTCATCAGCTACTCACCGAAGCAGGTTTTGAAGACATCAACGTCAAAACCGACCAACTTGGTTTCTACAACAGTGATACTCAAACAGTAGCAGCAAACTCTTGGCGGGGAAACTCAAAGAGTGCCTTTGGCGCGGAAGTTTTCCAGCTTTCTCCAGAGAAATTAGCACAATTGAAAACTGAATTCTTTGCAGCCGTTGAGCAATTAGCCACAGCACAAGGCATTTGGATAGATATTACAACGTTTTTTGTTTTCGCCAGGAAATCGGTAACATTTCAGATTATTAAATAATCCCTATATCTATAGCAAGTATTATACCCATGAGGTACAAATCTCTGGGTTTTAGGGAGCAGGGAGCAGGGAGCAGTGAAGAGGGAAAAAATAATGTGTACCTCATAGCCATGATAAACGCTATAAGCTAATGGGCTACGCGAACAGCGATTAGCGCTACGCGCACGCTACGCGAACAGTTATCAGTTACCAGCTAATGCGTTACGCGCACGCTACGCGAACAGTTAATGGGGCGGCTACTTAAGGCTTGCTGAATAAAATATGCTGACTGCTGACTGCTGACTGCTGACTTCAGCTATCAGCTATCAGCTAATGTGAATGCTACTTGAGTTCCGAACAGCTTGTGAATAAAATCTGCTGACTGCTGACTGCTGACTGCTGACTGCTGACTGCTGACTGCTGACTGCTTACTGCTGACTGCTGACTGCTGACTGCTGACTGCTGACTGCTGACTGCTGACTGCTGACTGCTGACTGCTGA
>NZ_JAAHHU010001422.1:0-1296 GCF_010672095.1 Moorena sp. SIO3I6
TGATGAACATTAAACTACCTTTAATCATTGCTGCTATCTTCGGGGCAACTATACCAATTGATCTTCATCTATCATCTGCGGAACAGGTCAGCATATCCCTAAAAACTAATGATAACTCAAGTAAGACCATTCAAAATGGACAAGCCAAGACAAAAGTTTTTGAGTTTATCTTAAAAGATAAGACCTGTGTAGAGTGTGATCTCATCGGTTTTGATTTGAGTGGACTTGACTTAAGTGGAGTTGACTTTAGCAGAGCTGACTTTAGCCAAGCTAACTTATCCGATAGTAACCTAGAGAATGCTAAACTCAAAGATGCCAAACTAATTGGTGCTCGTTTAGAAAACGCCAAGTTAACCTCTGCTGACTTAGATGGCGCTGATTTTAAAGATACTAACTTGAAAGGTGCTGATCTCAGTGATGCTACTCTCCTCAATATCCGATTGGCTAATGCTGATTTAAGTGCTGCTATTCTTAATCGTACTGAGCTTCGAGAAGCTGACTTGACTGGTGCCAATATGGAGCATGCTGATTTGAGTCATGCTAGTATTTATGGTGCAATTTTGAGGGAGGCTAATCTCACTGGGGCTAACCTTTATAAAGCCAATTTGCGTTACGCCAATTTGCAAGATGCGGTATTAAAGGGCACTAATCTAAAGGGCGCTGATTTACAATTTGCGGTTATGCCTGATGGGAAAACTGTTTATGGAACGGATGATTACTAATCTCTGGGAAAATTAAATTAAAATTAAATGAATGTAAGCATTCAGCTATCAGCTATCAGCTATCAGCTATCAGCTATCAGCTAATGCGCTACGCCCACGCTACGCGAACAGCTTTTGAATAAAACAAGTAAGTATTGGTTTAATCTCTGTTACGTCACCTGACTGCTGACGGCTGACGGCTGAATGCTTACAATAAAATTAAGCTGCTCCTGGATTAAGTCGCCTCATTTCCCAAGTAGTGTAGGTACCAATCGGACTCCAAATCATGTAGGGAAGTAGCAGCAAGAACGCTACGAGAGATACAGGATAAATCAGTAAAGCCAGGATAATACTTAATAAGGCACCTGTGCCACCAATAATGGTGCCAACGGTGAGGCTACGAAACAGGAACATGACTGGTGTATAAGCCATGGTGATGATTTCTAGTAGTAGATATAAACCCATCAACAACCAGGTGCTTCGGCTACCTGGGTCATTTTCCCAAACTATATACGCTGACCAAGCACCGCAAATAAAGATAGTTATCCAGATCAGGGGAATTGCTCTCTCGAAGGTGAGCCATTGCGGACGACGT
>NZ_JAAHHU010001423.1:0-1295 GCF_010672095.1 Moorena sp. SIO3I6
ATTTCCAGATATTGTCCACTGTTGAAGCTGATAACCTACTTGGTAACTTCGTTTTTTTATCTCAGTACAGGACAAAAGTTGCAAAAAGTGCCAGGGAGAGGGTTTGATGGAAATTACCACAAAGACCACAAACCCTCATGGAACAGATTAACCAACTTCGAGCCAAATTGCGACCCCACCTGGGCTGGCATGGGGCGCGACTCTCCTTCGTCGCCATGTTCCTCATAGCCCTATTTCGAGCCAAAACAGTCAATCTAGCGGAGTTGGCGACCGTGTGCGGAGGAAAAGCCGCTGATGCATCTCACTACAAGCGAATGCAGCGATTCTTCCGGTCTTTTGACCTAGACATGGCTCAAATTGCCCAGATGCTCGTCAAATTGGCTGGAATCCCTCAACCTTGGGTACTGAGCCTTGACCGCACTAACTGGTCTTTCGGAAAAACCCACTTCAACATCTTAATGTTGGGTGTGGTCCATGAGGGGATTGCTTTCCCCTTGCTGTGGACTCTGCTTGAGAAGCAGGGCAATAGTAACAGTGATGAACGTATGGATTTACTTGATCGCTTTGAAGCTTTGTTTCCTGATGTGGTGATCGCGTACCTAACTGCTGACCGGGAATTTATCGGCCAAGAGTGGCTGTCCTATCTGTTGATGGACAAGCCAATTCCCTTTCGGATACGCATACGTCAAAGTGACTTGATTCGATCCCGGACTCGGCAACAAGCCGTACCAGGGTCTCGCTATTTTGCCAACTTGTCCGTCGGGGAAACTCGCGTCCTTTCAGGTCATCATTGGGTTTGGGGTCGCCCAGTCTATGTGATTGGCGCTCGCCTACAACCGACTCAAAAAGGAGATGATAATTTTCTGATTCTGGTCACCAATCATTGCCCCGAACAAGCTTTATCGGATTATACCCGCCGTTGGGGCATCGAGACCCTGTTTGCGGCACTGAAGACTCGGGGTTTTTGCCTTGAATCGACTCATTTCAATGATGCCCCGAGACTGAGCAAACTTTTGGCTTTGTTAGCGATCGCCTTTGTGTGGGCGATGAAGACGGGTTTGTGGCAACATACACTCAAGCCCATTCCGATTAAATCCCATCAACGACGAGCCAAGAGCCTATTTCGTTTGGGATTTGATTATCTGCGCTCAATTTTCACCAATCTTGACCACCAGTTCCCAGCTTTTCTTAACTCTCTCCATTTTTTGTCCTGTACTTAGCTAGTTGACCACTGTCTCCCAGTTGTCTATAATAATCTTTAGGAAGTTCATGAAGAGCTGACGGCATCAGGTCAT
>NZ_JAAHHU010001424.1:0-1294 GCF_010672095.1 Moorena sp. SIO3I6
TGAGGGTGATAGTGCAGGTACCGCTAACGCTTTGGAGGGGGATATCCAGAGTTAAATCCAGGAAAATATGCTCCACTTGTCCTGGGCGGTCAGGATTGTATTGGGGTTTAGCACCAGGTAATTCAAAGGATTTGTGAGTTTTGCTTTCGGTATCAAAATACGACTGGGACATTAGTGAAGTTGTAGAACTGAACAGTGTGGACAATAGGGTTAAGTGGAGCTATGGGAAGTTTCGGAAAGGAATTGGAATCGACCGCTACACAAAGTGCGATTGATCTATTCTAAATTAACTCATTTGTCGATTCCTCCTGATCAGGTCAGGTTTTAGGGAATTTTGAAAAGCTACAGACCTTGACAGAAGATTACTGGTTTGTGAGTGTCTGTTAACTGATTGCTCTTAGGCAATTAACAATTAACGATCAACAACCGATTTAGCTGATCACCGCACTACCCATCCCTTGGTACATCAACCATGATAAGAAAAAGTTGCTAATAAAAATTGCCAGCAAAGCAGTAACCACAGCAGTGGTGGTAGATTGACCTACACCCTTAGCACCTCCTGTCGTGGTTAACCCCCAGCTACAACCAATCACAGAAATTAACAGCCCAAACACTACAGATTTAATAGCAGCAGAGAACAAGTCCCAAATTCCTAGGAAGTTACGAGCGGAATCAAGAAACACAGACTGGGGAATACCATAAATATTCTGAGCCAGGACTACTCCTCCTACCATACCAGTCACAATGGCGAGAATCGTCAACACTGGCAGCATCAGACAACAAGCAATAACCCGAGGAATCACTAAGTAATCAATCGGGTCAGTCTTGAGCATATACAAAGCATCAATTTGCTCTGAAACGCGCATCGTACCAATTTCAGCAGCAAATGCCGAACCAACTCGTCCTGCCAAAACCACAGCAGTCAACACTGGAGCCAATTCCCTAGCCAAAGCTAAAGCCAAGACTCCCCCAATGGCATTGGTTGCACCAAAATTAATGAACTCTCGTGTTACCTGAATGGTAAACACCATACCAATTACAGTAGCAGTGAGCAGAGCAATTATCAGAGACTCTGGTCCAACGGTTACCATTTGCTCGATAGTATTGCGGCGGTGAATCTTCCCAGTCAGTAGATGAAGTATCACTTGCCCAGCTAAGAAAATCGCCGCCAGTAAACGCTGACTCCATAACCCGAGGCTGGAAGTTTTAGCCATTAATCAATCATTTCCCATCATTCGCTTCCACACGGAAACGCTCAACAAATGTCCGCAACTCTCCCGCCACACCGACCAGG
>NZ_JAAHHU010001425.1:0-1294 GCF_010672095.1 Moorena sp. SIO3I6
TGTAAAGAGCAAGCCAAGGCTACTTCAGAACAAGAAATCCAAGCGGCTATGGACTACATAGCCAGAGACTTGGAGCAAGCGGTCTATATCTACGATAACTCTGGAGTAGAAAGAGACCATAACGACGAACCGGATGACTCTGGAATCCGAAACCAAATCCCACCAGTTGCTGAAGCACCAGGTTGTAAAACAGATAACTGTCAACCTGTGCTGGTATTCTGGAAGCGGAAGCATTTTGATAGAGATGACAAAGTCAATGGCACAAGGATTGGCGACTTTACCAATGATAATGATACCTTTGTCTATGCTTTGGTGGCCTATTACTTAATCACTGATAAAAATGATACTTGGTCAGATATTGCTAGAATCGGTCGGTTTGAAGTTTATGATCAAGTCATCGATGAAACTTCAAAGAAAGCCAATCAAGTTGCTATACCTGCTAGCCCAGGCTTTCAATCCTTTCGTCTCAGTGATACAAGCGGAAGCAGCCTCAAGGAAAAGTTGAATCAGTGGACAAAAGGGGATGCTGCTTACACTACTCCAGTTCAAATCTTGGTAGATTACATTGACGTAATTGACCAAGATAACCAAAACAATAAAATAGAACCAGGTTGTCCAAGTGTATTTCCCCAAAAAGCCCCTAGTCTCTCACAAGATGAAATCCAAAAGAAAGAAGAAGCTTTGCAGGTTCCAAGTAACCTAAACGGTGGTTTTTATGCTTGTGTGGATGCAGAAAAAAGAATAGCCCAAGTATTTTTGAGAGGGAATGCTTTAGCTCGGCTCAAGAATAATCCAGAGGACTATGAATACAAACCAAACCGGTCTAGCTATTTCCCGACCGTAACCATGCAAATTGAAGGACGGGGTTTCTTGAATGACTAATATAGCAGTTTTTTTTAGGGAGTCGGGAGTCGGGAGTCGGGAGTCGGGAGTCGGGAGTCGGGAGTCGGGAGTAGAGATCCCCCCTAACCCCCCTTAATAAGGGGGGAACGGAGGAATAAGATTGAATTGACTTGATAAATATCAGAAGCGCTATAGCATTATATGTTTACATATTACAGAAAAATGGAAGATAATCAAAGGCTAAACCATAAACCAAATAAGGATGCTGGCTTCACGTTGCTGGAATTAATAGTAGTTATCTTACTAGTAGGAATTTTATCTGCAATTGCTGCTCCCAGCTGGCTGGCTTTTGTGAATCGACAGCGCGTGAATAAAGTGAATGAGAGAGTATTAAGTGCAATCCAAGAAGCCCAGCGAGAAGCGAAAAAGAAAAAACTCAGCTACAGTGTTA
>NZ_JAAHHU010001426.1:0-1293 GCF_010672095.1 Moorena sp. SIO3I6
TTAGAAGCAGACGGCCGAGTTGTAGATGAACTTGTCTTCTTTCTTCTTCTGGAATTAGACCTTCGAGCGTAGAAAGGGAATCCAAGTTAGGGCTATGCCTACGTACCCCAGTCCAAAAAACTTCCGCACCCAGGGATTCCAAAAGAAAATAGCTTGGACTTGGGGGGATTTGGGATAAACCAGTATCAGTCCGAACCAAAATAGCATATGAGTTAGCCAGATAATCACCCCTCGCCCAAAAATTTTCTGATAACTACGAGATTCCTGTTCTTCCTGGAGATGATAAAGACCACCACGAACGGTTTCTATCCATCTATCGTGGAAAATTTTATCGGTGTCTTGCTCTAGGCGTTTGATAACTGTTTCAAATTCCAGTATGGATGTTTGCAATTGCACTTTGGTGAGCTGCTTCTTTTGTTTTCCAAGCTTAGAAGCAATTTCGACAAGGGCAGAGGCGGCGGAATAGCGAACATCGATAGATTCATCTTTCAACAGGATTATTAAGTGAGGAACAGCCTGAGTCCCTTGCGTTCCCATCTTTCCTAGAGCAGAGGCGGCATAATAGCGAACATAGACTGAGTTATCCTTAAGCAACTCAATTAATAGAGGCAGAGCATCCTTAGTTGGCTCTCCAATTTCCCCTAGTATCTCGGTAGCGTAAATCCGGATCAGAATAGATTTATCGTTCCTGAGTTGCTCAATGAGCTGGGAAGCAACATCTTTGGTTTTCTCGGCAATCTGCTCTAGGGCATTGACGCTAGTCCTGCGAACCGATAAGGATGTTTCATCCTTTAGGGCTTCAATCAGGTAAGGTACAGCTGACTTGGCTGCCTCTTTTTTATTCCCTAGGGCATAAGCAGCATTAGCACGAACCTCAGCAGATTTATCTTTCCTCAGGACTTCAATGAGCTGAGGTACAGCCTCATGGGTTTTATTTCCCAAATTCCCTAGGGCATAAGCACCATTGGCACGAACTTCAGCAGATTCATCCTTAAGTGCATCAATCAGGTCAGGGATAGCCTGATAAGATGCTTCTCCCATCAATCCCAGAGCAGAAGCGGCTTTGGCACGAACTGGTGCCGAGTCATCATTCCTTAGGGCTTTAATCAACCAAGGGACAGCTCGATCCCCTTCCTCTCCCATACTCCACAGAGCAACAGCAGCTCCCTCCCGAACTGCAGCAGATTTATCCGTCTTCAGGGCTTCAATCAGTAAATAGACAGATTTTGGACCACATTGGACTATAGCTTGTTTAGCCCTTGTGTTGTTTATATCGTTGAATCTGGCGATATA
>NZ_JAAHHU010001427.1:0-1293 GCF_010672095.1 Moorena sp. SIO3I6
CTTCATCAAAAGCATAAAATGGCGAGGGACGGTAGCGTTGTAGGGCAAAGATAAAGCTAAGGGCTGTGAGGGATTTTTCTCCTCCTGACATAGATGCTAGCCGCCGCACCGGTTTACCTTTGGGGTGTGCCACCAGGTTTAGTCCACCGCTAAAGGGGTCCTCTGGATCATCGAGTTGTAAATAACCATCCCCATCGGACAGTTCAGCAAAGATGGCTTGGAAATTTTCATTGACGGCATCAAAGGCTTCTTTGAAAGCACGGTATCTCAAGGTGGTAAAGTTTTCTATCCTTAGCAACAGTTCAGTACGTTCACCAGCTATGGTTTCGAGTTTCTCAGACAGTTCTTGGAGGCGAGCTTGAGTTCGGTCATATTCTTCTAAGGCCAGCATATTCACGGGTTCCATAGCCTGTAGACGTTTCTGTCCGTTGCGCAGTTCCTTTTGTAGTTGTTCTAGTTGAGCAGCTAGGGAGTCAAGGGCAATTCCCTCTGAGCTTTTTTTATCACTAGAGGGGGAATTTTTTTTTGACAATTGGAGGTATTTCTGGTATTGGGTCTGGTAATTCAGCAGCTTGGTCTTGGAGTTGAGTTTGGAGACTAGCAAGTTTTTCTGCTCTAGCAGACTGGGTTTCTTGAAGTTTTTGCTGTTGCCAAGAGGTTTCTTGGTGTTGTTGGCGCAGTTTTTGTAGGTGTTGCTCGGTGCGATCGCGTTTTTGTTTTTCTTGCCCTAATTTTTCCTCTAACTGCCTTAAGGCAACGGTCGTTTCGGTAATTTGCTTGGTGAGTGTTTCTAACTGAGTGTTAATTGCTGATTGCTGCTGTTGCCAAGATTCGATTTGGGTTTGATAGTCTGCTATTTTGCGGTGGCCTTCGGTCAGTTGATCCCTCAGGCGCTGTTGCTGATTCTCCTTCTGTTGTAGCTGTTTCTCGGTATTTCTCAAGGCTTGTTCACACTCGCGCCACTGAGCTTCTTGGGTTTTAATGATGTTCTGAATCTGTTGCCACTCGTTATGAGTTTGAGACTCCTCCAGTTGAGCCAGTTGTTGCCGTAAGTCGGCAAGTTGGGATTCTTGTTGGGGTAACTCTATCGCTATGGTCTCTAGCCGTTGAGTAGCGGCGGAGAGTTCTTGGTTGTTTTTAGCCAGAAGCGTACGCATTTGGCCTTGATTGGTCTGAGATTGCTCAATCTCCCTTTGTAACTGTTCCAAACGTAATTTGGTTTCCGAGTGTTTTGCCCTAGTTTCTGTCAATTCCTGGGTAATTTGTTTGACCGAGGCAGATTCGGTAGTAATA
>NZ_JAAHHU010001428.1:0-1290 GCF_010672095.1 Moorena sp. SIO3I6
GCGGCGAAAGGGAGAGCAACGGAAGTATCTGATCTGATAACCATCCTGTTTTACTGGTTGATCTAGGGGTACATCCAAAGGGGGTTGACCAGCATCCCCATTAGAGTTAGTAGTTAGTACTGTAATTTCTACCCCTTGAGATGCCAGAGCCTGAGATAGTCCCTTTACCATTTGACTCGGACCACCATATACCAGGGAAATCGACGGGACGATTTGTAAAATTCGCATGGGATATTTCTTAATACCAAGTTGGGTCAAAGATAGCACTATTCCTAATCAACCTTAGGAGCAATCACGACCTCACGCCATCATTGAGCAACCTTTAGGTAAGCATTCAGCCGTCAGCTAAAAGCTCACGCTACTTGAGGTGCCGTCAGCCTTGTGGCACAGGCTTTGGCCACGCTACGCGAATGGCCACGCTACGCGAATGGCCACGCTACGCGAATGGCCACGCTACGCGAATGGCCACGCTGTGCGAACGACGCTGGGAGGTAACTCAGCATTATTCCAATGCTTACTTGTTGTCTTGATGCAATAGCGAGTGGGGGAAACCACGGCAGTCGCTCATGGTTTGAAGTTACCGTAAGATAGTGGAGCCTTATTAACAAATATTTAACCCTTTTCTGCATAACCTGCTAACTATAAAGGCTCCACTATCTAAGGTTTCGTCTCCGGGGGAACCCCCAAGACCGCGCTGCCTCCCCAAGACCGCGCTGCATCGCTTTTTGCCCACCCTACAAGCTGATAGCTGATAGCTGATATCTGAATACTGATAGCTGAATGCTTACCAAACCACACCAAGTATAGGAAACTTACTGACTCGCTATCTCAGATTTTTGGTTTAAATCTTCCACTAATTGTACTAGATCAGGATTAGTCTCTGCCCATGAATTCCGCTCATTCCTGATTTTACCGAGGTGGGATTCAACATTTTCTGGTGTCATTAGAACACCAAAATCCTCTGGAACAGTCTGAGATTGATAACTGAATAGGCGATTTAGGATTAGATCACCAACTTCCTCGCGATAATGAGAGCTATCCCAATAGTTTTTCATCTCTTCCCTAATCGCTTCTGTGGTAATGCTGTTATAGCCAGAGAAATCCCACACTGGTGTAATCTCCACTAACCGACGTTTCCATTCTTCAAACACTGGCCACAGTCCGGTAACCCGAAGACTTTCCCATTGAGTAGCATGGGATGGTGATATAAATACTTTTAGCTCTATCCCTTTTTCCTTACAGGTATCGACAATGTCTTGAAGATCATTCAAAAAACTAGCGGAAAGTCGA
>NZ_JAAHHU010001429.1:0-1290 GCF_010672095.1 Moorena sp. SIO3I6
TGTTTTGATTCTAGATTTCAGCCTCACGTCATTATTTTTTTTATTCCCTTTTCGTCATTTATGCTCTCCTACTCCCGATTCACGATTCCCGATTCCCGATTCCCGATTCCCGATTCACGATTCCCGATTCCCGATTCCCGATTCCCGATTCCCGATTCCCGATTCCCGATTCCCGATTCCCGATTCCCGATTCCCGATTCCCGATTCCCGATTCCCGATTCCCTACTCCCTTAAGCCGCCACCTGACTACTCTGCAACTTCCAATAGCGCGCATAGCGCTCACCTTGATGCAGAAGCGACTTATGAGTACCATGCTCCACAACCTCTCCTCGCTCTAGCACCAAAATCTGATCAGCCTCAGCAATGGTGGAAAGTCGATGGGCGATAACAATCACTGTTCGTTCCTTCTGGAACTGTTCCAATGCCTGCTGAATCAACTTCTCTGACTCACTATCTAAAGCACTGGTCGCTTCATCCAAGATTAAAATCTCTGGCTGCTTAATTAATGCCCGTGCCAGAGCCAATCGTTGCCGCTGTCCACCCGAGAGTTTATAGCCCCGCTCACCGACAACAGTTTCGTATCCATCAGGCAAGGCTAAAATAAACGTGTGGGCTTGGGCTGCAATAGCGGCTTCCACCACGTCATCAAAGCTTGCTGACGGACGACCGTAACGCAAATTCTCTAAAATACTGTCATTAAAAATAAACGTATCTTGACTGACCACCCCAATATCTCGTCGCCAATCTTCCAAGTGATAATCTGCTAGAGGACGACTATTGACTACAATATCTCCTGCCGTTGGTTGATACAGCCCGATGAACAAATCCACAATCGAAGACTTACCTGCCCCCGACTCCCCGACTAAGGCAGTTACCTTGTTTCGAGGCAGAGTAAAGGTGAGATTCTTGAGGGCAAAAGTATCATCGTTACTATAGGAAAGGCTTACAGACTTAAACTCAATATCTTCCCTTAGACCAGTAAACCGCTCCGTTCCCGAGTGCTCAAATACCTTATCCCGCTGGTCTAAAATCGTCTCTAACCGTACCATCCGGGCGCTGTTATCCACAAAAGATGTAATCGTTGCTGAAGTTCCTTTCAAGCGCCCCGATAACCGTTGCAAGGCCAGCAAAAAGGTCAACAACAGGGGTAGGATTGTCGCCTTACCCCCTTCAAATAGTACTGCTGAAACCGCCAAAATTCCCAGAGCTACCATGGGCAAGGTATCTAAAATTGGCCCCGGCAGGTACAAGACCACTGCCCGCTTTTTTAGTTGTTTCTCGATTTTACCT
>NZ_JAAHHU010000143.1:0-13566 GCF_010672095.1 Moorena sp. SIO3I6
GACACTGACCCCAGTTCGAGGTCAAGTGCAAGTGGCTCATCAAGGAAATTACCTGGAGGTCTGTGCTCAAGCAGAAACGATCATTACCTTGACTTGTCACCGCTGCTTAAAACAGTACAACCACCGCCTAAGCATCGATACATCCGAATTAGTTTGGTTAGCTTCCTCAGCTGACCAACTGTCGGATGTATCCCTAGAGCAGGAGATAACTTGGGATGATTTACAAGAAACCCTTCCAGCTCAGGGGTATTTTTATCCAGACACTTGGTTATACGAACAACTATGTCTGGCAATTCCGCCACGGCAGCTGTGTGACCAAGAATGTATAGGTATCCAGATTAAGAATAACAGTGAAGCAGAGTTACGGGATCAACTACGGGATCAACGTTGGGGGGCTCTAGAATCCCTGAAGAGAAAACTTCCTGGATAGTGAGTTGCCTGGTAGTATAATGCTGAAGGGGAAATTGGTCAGGGAGTTACTAGCAGCAGAGCCTTTATCCAAGTTTATTGGAAATAAAAAATGCTATGTTTAAGGTTTAAATATTTATTTATAGCATTAACTTTTTGAGTAATTGGCTCCTATATAGGAATTCTATATCCCATAAGGTATAAATTGATCCCCCTAAATCCCCCTTAATAAGGGGGACTTTGAGGTTGCAAAGCTTACCTCATAACTGCGAGAAACGCTATATAAAAATCCATGTAGGAATTGTCATAATTTTTGATGGCATATTCCCGTCTTAATGCAGTCGCTCATGGGGGAAACCACGGCAAAGCACGACTGGGGGAAACCCCCTTTGGCCGCTTAGGTGCGCTTGACCCGTAATTTAATTCGCCACGGGTTCCTACTCCCTGCTCCCTACTCCCTGCTCCCTACTCCCTGTTCCCTATTCCCTGTTCCCTGTTCCCTTTGCTATATGAATTTCAATGACGAGTTTGAGCTTCTGCTACGTGCTCGCTATCCTTTGTTATATATTCCCACTCTAGAAGAAGAGCGAGTAGAAACAGCGATCAAGCAATCCGCTAAACGTTTGGGTAATCGTGGTGTCTATATCTGGGATTTTGTGGATGGTTACCAAGGAAATCCTAATGATATCGGCTTTGGACGCCGCAATCCCTTACAAGCCTTAGAATTTGTAGATAGAATTGGCGAAAGTGCTGCTGCCATCTTTGTATTAAGAGATTTTCACCGATTCTTAGAAGATGTATCAGTTGCTCGTAAACTCAGAAATCTGGCACGTACCCTCAAATCCCAGCCTAAGAATATAGTTATCGTTACCCCCCAAGTGTCCGTCCCCTCGGATTTAACCGAAGTGCTGACAGTGCTGGAATTCCCCTTACCAACCGCATCGGAAATTAAAGCTGAGGTGAAACGTTTGTTGGGGGCAACGGGTCAAAATCTGACTGAAAAAATCATTGATGAGCTGGTGCGCTCGGCTCTTGGTCTTTCCTTAGAAAGAATTCGTCGGGTCCTAGCTCGTGGGATTGCCTCTAATAATGCCATCCAACCTTCAGATGTGGAACTAATTTTAGAAGAAAAGCGTCAATCCATTAGGCAAACCCAAATCCTAGAGTTCTACCCAACCCAAGAAAAAATTTCAGACATAGGTGGCTTAGACAACCTCAAAGACTGGCTACTGCGACGAGGTGGAGCATTTACAGAACAGGCCCGACAATACGGCTTACCCCATCCTCGTGGTTTACTATTAGTGGGGATTCAAGGAACTGGGAAATCGTTAACTGCAAAAGCGATCGCAAACCACTGGCACCTACCCCTGCTACGTTTAGATGTCGGTCGTCTATTTGGTGGCTTAGTAGGGGAATCAGAATCCCGTACTCGGCAGATGATTCAGCTAGCCGAAGCTCTCGCTCCCTGCATCCTCTGGATTGATGAAATTGACAAAGCCTTCTCTGGTCTATCCTCTAAAGGGGATGCAGGCACAACCAGTCGTGTCTTTGGTACCTTTATTAGCTGGTTAGCTGAGAAGAAATCCCCAGTATTTGTGGTAGCTACTGCCAACAATATCCAAGCCTTACCCCCAGAAATGCTCCGCAAGGGTCGATTTGACGAAATCTTTTTTGTTGGTTTGCCCAACCAGGAAGAACGTCGTGCTATTTTCGATCTACACCTATCCCGGCTGCGACCTCATAATCTTAAGAGTTACGCTTTAGACCGATTAGCCTACGAAACCCCTGATTTTTCTGGGGCAGAAATTGAGCAGACCCTGATCGAAGCCATGCACATCGGCTTTAGCCAAAACCGAGACTTCACTACAGATGATATTCTCGAAGCCGCTAGCCAAATTATCCCCTTAGCACGGACAGCCCAAGAGCAAATCCAATTCTTACAGGATTGGGCAGCTGCCGGAAAAGCTCGCATGGCTTCTCGCAATACCCCCTTAAATGATCGAATTCAGCGCCAACTTCAGTAAGTAATCATAATATAGCAGTTCTCAATTGGGTGAGAAACTTCATCTTTGGTTAATGGCAGTAGGGAGTAGGGAGTAGGGAGTAGGGAGTAGGGAGTAGGGAGTAGGGAGTAGGGAGTAGGGAGTAGGGCTAATAAAATTGACTTGACCTGATAAGTAGGATCGACGCTATCGATTAATGTCAACTAGATTAATTTAGAATTTTATCATTAACTGTTGCTAGAACAATCTGTTAACCTTGGCCAATAGGCCACGCTACGCGAACAACCTGTTAACCTTGGCCAAAAGGCCACGCTACGCGAACAACCTTCAACCTTCAACCTTGGCCAAAAGGCCACGCTACGCGAACAACCTGTTAACCTTGGCCAAAAGGCCACGCTACGCGAACAACCTGTTAACCTTGGCCAAAAGGCCACGCTACGCGAACAACCTTTCAACCTTCAACCTAACCACCTCCAACCTTAAACTTTTCAACCTTTCAACCTTCAACCTTTATCTTTAATAGCTTCCCATGAGTCTGTCCAAGATAGCTCAGTTTATCATTGGTTTTATTCTCGGCATTGCCATCTTAACAGGTGCTGCTGTTGGTACAGTGTATTACTTCTTTACTAAACTAGCAGCTGAGCCTGAAAAACCTGTCTTTGCTGAGGAGCGACCCAAGACCTCACCATCACCAAAAGCTCAGCCCACCAGTTCATCTGGGGAGTCTAAACCAGCAACTACTCCCAAACCCATTCCTAGTCCTAGTCCTTTACCAAAACTAGAACCGGGTGCTTATCGAGCCAGTGTTACCTGGCCACAGGGGTTGATTCTGAGGGACTCCCCTAGCCTGAACGCTCAACGCATTGGTGGTATTGGCTACAATCAGACCCTGATCATCCTCGGATACAGTGATGATAAGCGATGGCAGAGAGTACGCTTGCCTGGTAGTGACCAAAAAGGTTGGGTTAAAGCAGGTAATGTCAAAAAAATAGACTAATCAATAGATTAATAGTTTGGAGCAACAGTCCACACTTAACAAGTCTGGTTATTGTTAAGAAAATTAGCTAAATATTAATCTTGATTGCGATATTGCCGATCTAGCTTTAACGCCAGAATCCAGAATGATAAGGTTATGAAACTAACTTTTAACACCACCAAAAAAGTTAAATTTCTACCTAACTGAATTTCTGGCTAACAGGTTTATGTACAATAAAAATACAAATAAAGATCTTTTGGGTGCTGCTGTGACTGCTGCTTTGGGTGCAGGGATTGTCACTTCCTTTGCTGTCAGCCAAGGTCAACACCCAATGATTGCTATAGGAATTACTGCTATGGCTGGCTTAGTTGGTGCCTTGTTACATCAGGCTGACTTGGTATAAATAAAAGTCCTATAATAAGTAATTAACAACTTGCTAATTCAGTAGTGGGCTAATTGGAACAAACCACAAGATTCTGATCACCGTTACGAGGAAACCCGTTAGACATCCATCCATTAACAGGATAAGTTATTCTTGCCCACTCGCGCCCTTGGGAGTCCTGGAAAAATTGCTCTTGAGGGGAACGGTTGATCAGTGTTACTTCCACTCCATAGGAGACAAGACCCAGTCGGGAAGAGTTAATATCCGGTTGTCTACGGACAGCTATACCATCATTACCTTTATATATAACTTCGCGACAGAGAGATTGTCTTTGATTAGTGCTTACTCTTAATGTCTGCTGACAGAACTTGAGATCTTTAGCTCGGACAAATCCAGGAACGGGGGAGTTGATCGCTATCCAACCATTTTTCCTAACCTTGTTTTCGGCCAGAATAACTTCTTCATCAGGCTCTAAGGTTCTGATTGGTTCGATTGATGGCTGTTTGTAGATAAACATTGACTTAGCAGCTTGGCGGCAGAGAGATTGTGTTTGAGTAGGGCGTACTCCTCCTGTCCCCGGACAGAACTTCAGATCTTGGGCTTGGACAAATCCATTAATGGGGAATTTGATCGCGATCCAACCATCTTTGCTAACCTTGTTTTCGGCCAGAATAACTTGTTCATTAAGGTCTAAGGTTCTAATTGGGTTAGAGGTTGATCGCTGTTTGTAGATAAACATTGACTCAGCAGCGGCGCGACATTCACCCATCAATTCCTGAGCCAGTTGAAATTTCCCTTGAGTCTGGGCTTGGGTTGGTGTTGCCGATGGTATGGTGTTGGCGGAATTGGTGCTGGGAATTACGGTAGCCCTAGCGTCTACTCCCCCTAAACTGCTCAAAACTAAAGCTAGCAGGGGGAAAAACGTACTCCAGTGACGAATAGTGGTCATGAGTTAAAACTATTGCGTTATGGTAAAAGAGGAGAATTGCTCTGTTTTGGTAAGAGTCTTGCTCTATAACTACATGCTTTACTATCGGATTACGTAAAATTTCTGAGATTCTCTTGTCCGAAACATTACCAATGGTCTACTGTGATTTGTTAAACTAACGGTAACAGTTTCCTTGGAAGAATCATGGAGACCCTTGCCTATCTTCATCTTGCCTTAAGCGAAGAAGAACTTGCAGATACTCCTGCGGTTTTGACGGAGTCGAATCAAACATTTTTTCAGTGGCTGAAGGAGTATAAGCTAGTTACTCACCATCGGATTTATTTACTGTTGCTAGTTGCCACACTTAGCATTGTGGGGATGGCAGAAGAAGCCCTAGCCCAAAGGGTGCTGCGGGAAGGTCGTAGGGGAGCCGATGTAACAGAGGTTCAGCGTCGTTTACGAGAACTTGGGTATTTCAATCGGCAACCAACTGGCTATTTTGGTTCAATTACTAAAAATGCTGTGATTCGGTTCCAACGAG
The DNA here is from genome assembly GCF_010672095.1 of Moorena sp. SIO3I6. Lineage (NCBI taxonomy): Bacteria > Bacillati > Cyanobacteriota > Cyanophyceae > Coleofasciculales > Coleofasciculaceae > Moorena > Moorena sp. SIO3I6. The sequence continues at coordinate 5,239 of NZ_JAAHHU010000143.1, forward strand.
ACAAGGGGCTTCCTGCTGATGGGGAAGTCGGACCACGAACCAGAGCAACACTCTTTCCATCGCAAACCAGAGTAGCACCATCCCGTAGGAATCTTAATCAATCTGGACTCAGACGAGGGTCTCGTGGATCAGCGGTTACGGAAGTGCAGCGACAGTTAAGAGAACTGAGGTATTTCAATGCCGACCCAACCGGTTACTTTGGTCCAGTTACAGAACAAGCAGTGATTCGATTCCAAACAGACTATGGTCTCAGGGCGGATGGGATTGTGGGATCACAAACTAGAGCAGAACTATCTAATGCATTAGTTACTCAATCACAACCGTTTCGATTCCTGCCTGGGGAGATGCCTCTTCCTCCTGCTGACTTTAGCAGTCAAGAACCGATAGCATTTGGTACTCCTATCCGTAGCAGTGAACTACGACCAGGCGATCGTGGTCCAGAGGTAAAACGGCTTCAGCAAGCGTTGAGATCTCGGGGGTTTAATCCCGGTCCGGTTGATGGGAGATATGGCGAACAAACTGAGGATGCAGTGTTTAAATTTCAGATACGTAATAATAATCTACTTCCAACCGGGATAGCTGATTTACAAACCCTGCAAGCATTGGGATTTATTGATATCAATCCTGAAACTGAGAAGAATCGCTATGTGGTGGTGATCCCGATTCATAATGATAAAGTACTAAATCAGATCAAGCTAAGTAGTGGAATTATATCAGACGATGATATTATATCTGAGGACAATCGAGGCCGTTATTTTAATGCTGGAGCCTTTTCTAGCCGTAGTGAGGCCGAAAGTCTTTCCTATGAATTGCGATCGCAAGGATTTGATGCCCGGGTAGCCTATTTTTAAGTCAGCTCAAGTCCACTAACAAAGAAATAGATCGGGGTGCTCCCTCAGGTATTTAACCTCAGGTATTTATAAATACAATAAATTTTCAATAACTAGAACTCTAGGACAAGGGATAGCTAGGGTGATAGCTAGGATAGGATTGGCAAGAAGCCCACACTTCCCTAATAGGTAAGTTATAGGTAAGTGTGGGAATATGTCACCAAGGGATTAGCTCAAAGCTTCCAGATAATCCCGAACTCGGTTACGGCGCTTGGGTTGCCGCAACTTTTGTAAAGCCTTAGCTTCAATTTGGCGTACCCGCTCCCGAGATAAATCCAAAGCGCGACCAATCTCAGCTAGAGAGTAAGGCTGGTTATCTCCCAAGCCAAACCGCATCCGAATCACATCCCGTTCACGGTTGGTTAGATCGGCTAGGAGTTGCTGTAAATCCCGTTGTAAGGCTTCTCGCATCAACACTTCTTCTGGAGAGGTTTCCTCAGTTTCGAGTAAATCTCCCAGTTCGGTGTCTCGTTCCTTACCAACTTTAATTTCCAAAGAAACAGAGCGAGGTACTCGTAGTAATACTTCTCGTACCTGAGCCGGAGTCATCTCTAATTCCACAGCAATATCATCAATGGTTGCTGTGCGGCCACGTTCCTGGGAAATCTTCCGTTGGGCTTTTTTGATTTTATTGAGCTTTTCAGTAATGTGAACTGGCAGGCGAATAGTACGGCTTTGAGTAGCGATCGCCCTGGTGATTCCTTGACGGATCCACCAGTAAGCATAGGTGCTAAATCGGTAGCCTTTGGTCGGGTCAAATTTCTCAACCGCTCGCTCTAATCCCAGAGTTCCTTCCTGAATTAAGTCTAGAAGTTCCAAGCCACGGTTTTGATACTTTTTCGCTACTGACACTACCAGACGTAGGTTAGCTTTGATCATGTGTTCCTTAGCTTGGAGCCCCTCAGCTTGTACCTGCTCTAGCTCTTTGAATGTCAGTTCGGCTAACTCTGCCCAACGCAGTTTTCCAGCTGACATACTCGGCTTAAGTTGAGAAACGTCAATTCCTGCAGCCGTTGCCCACCGTTCCAAGGAAGGACGGTGACCTAACTGGGACGCTAGACGATCATGGGTTTCAATCAGGTGGACAAAGCGCTCCATGACTTTATCTTCGGATATAGCCGACTTATTGCGCAGCCGTAGTAGTTTCATGTAGCGCTGAACTTTTTGAGCTTCCGAGACTTCCTCATCTCGCCTCAGTAGACGAACCCGACCAATTTCCTGGAGATATAACCGAACTAGGTCGGTGGTGCGACGGGTGCTATTTTTAGTTAAGCTAGCCGCGTCTGCACCCTCAATCTCCACATCAACTAAGTCATCCACTGATCCTTCCCCATCGTCCCTTGGGCCATTAAGCTCAAAGCTATAGGCAGAAGTCTCGTGATCTAATTCTGTGTCGGCATAGAAAGGAGTGGCTGGCATAATGATCTCTCGATTACAACCAGTGACAACACGGAATTGTGTTTGTCACACTTAGTACTAGAATTCCCACCCATGATGACCGGAGAAACAGTTACTAAAATAAATTTTTTCCGGCAAGACTTACCGGTTATCCCTGGTAGCCCTTATTAGTATCCGTAGCTAACGGTTCACCCGATGTCTCCACCCAACCTTGCCCGTAAGGGCTGAAGGTTTATAGATGGCAAAAGGAACGGGATTTCCTGATTTAAGCTATTGATTTGAGCTATTTTAGAAGTAACTCTATAGGTAAATAGAGACCTTGGTCAAAAGCTGTATTAATCTACAGTGGGCATCATGGCGATTCCAGAAATATTCTCGCTAATTCAAGAAAAAATTTTATTTATGGGTATCAGGGACTAAGCAGTAGGCAAGCTACTTGCGGATATCCTCTGCTGGAATGGGTTTGAAGAAACAACGAACTTATGAATAAGTGCATACACATAGTTCAAAATTGCCAAATTATTGCCGAATTACCAGAGTTATGAAATATTATTGCCACCCAGCTATGTGGCCAGATTGGTAATGATATTACAAAACTTTATAAAACCTTACAAAAGATTACAATCTATTGATCCAGTCGCTTCAGCTCAAGCAGTGGCATGTCTCTAAAGATTCTATATTTTCAGGATGCCTAATAGACAACAGCAAAATGTCTCAATTTTTGTCTCAGTTTTTTGTCATAGACAACAGCAAAATGTCGCAGTTTTTTGTCTGAGTTTTCCTGTCTGAGTTTTAAAGCAGGCGAGCTTCCGGAGCAGGAGAGCTTTCGCAGTCAGGGAGCAAGGGTAATATCAAGTCAGGTTGAATACCCATAATTAGAGGGAGGGTGGGGAGATGGGGAGATGGGGAGATGGGGAGATGGGGAGATGGGGATATTTTTATTAAGGGTAATTATCCCGACATGATATAACAACTCAGTCAGGTTCCTTACTCTGGCTTAGTATCTCGTAGCATTAGAGCTTCAACAGCAGCTTGGGGGGTAATCTCCCCTTGGAGCAATCGATGGACTTGATAAGTAATGGGTACTGAAATTCTTTTGAGCTTAGCTCGTTCCATCACAACCTTTGTAGTGTTGACCCCTTCTGCTGTTCCCTCCAAGTTGGCGAGAATATCTGCAAGTTTCTGACCCTGAGCGAGCTGATAACCAACTTGATAATTGCGACTGAGGCTACTACTACAGGTTGCCAGTAAATCTCCTAGTCCCGACAAACCGTAAAATGTTTCTACCTTAGCACCCCAATCTTCACCAATACGGATCATTTCTGTAAGTCCACGGGTTAGTAAAGCTGCTTTGGCATTTGTTCCTAGTTGTAAACCATCACAGGTTCCAGATGCGATCGCCATCACATTTTTCAGGGTACCCCCTAGTTCTACACCGAGGGGGTCTCGATTGGTGTAAACTCTGAAATTTGGCGAAGAAAACGCCTGTTGTAGTATCTGAGTTGCTTTTACATCTGTGCTAGCTACTACTGTAGCGGCTGGGAGTCCTTGTTTAATTTCTTTGGAGAGATTAGGACCTGATAGCACGACTACAGGATTGTTGGGAAATTCAGCTTGCCAGATTTGGGAGGGAGTACGGGTGGTTTGCAAATCTAACCCCTTAGTCGCTGTGACCAATATCACCTCAGGAGATACTGATAACCCCTTTAGCTGTTGCGCTACAGAATTTACCCCCGACATGGAAACAGCAGAAAGGATAATACTGCTAGATTCTATGGCATCTGCTAATTTTGTCTGACTCCGACGGGACCACAAACAAACCTGATGACCGTTTTGAGAGGCTAGGCTATTGAGGGCTGTACCCCAAACACCAGCTCCGATTATAGTTATTTTGGTCATTTGTTATTTGTTATTGCAGTTCTCAATTAGGTGAGGTGCTTTCGCCCTGGGGAGTAGGGAGTAGGGAGTAGGGAGTAGGGGTAAGAACATTGAATTTACCTGATCAGTATAAGAAACGCTTTCTTGGTTAGTTGTTAGTTTCAATTGTTTTGCAACCATGAAAGCGTTCATCGGGGATACCGCTGCATTAATTCTCGAACTTGCTCGGCATGATAGGAACTGCGGGTGAGGGGAGAGGAAACAACTTGCAGGAAACCGAGGGATTCACCATACTCTTTCCAGGTATCAAATTGTTTAGGGGTTATGAATTCAGAAATTTTTAGGTGTTTTTGAGTGGGTTGAAGATACTGACCAATAGTTAAGATGTCGCAGTTTACTTGCCTTAAATCCGCCATGACTTGCCGGACTTCCGCATCAGTTTCTCCTAAACCTACCATTATACCAGATTTGCTGTAAACCGATGGAGCCAAGTTTCGCGTCCGCATCAGTAATTCAAGGGAACGCTGATAATCCCCTTGAGGCCGTACTTTCCGATAGAGTCGGGGTACTGTTTCTGTATTGTGATTGAGGACTTCCGGTTTAGCTTGAAGAATTGTTTCGAGGGCATCCCAGTTCCCGCACAAGTCTGGGATTAAAACCTCAATAGTGGTATGAGGTGAGACCAGGCGAATGGCTTCAATGCACTGTACAAACTGGGAAGCTCCACCATCGGGTAAATCATCCCGGTTGACAGAGGTAATAACTACATGATTTAAACCCATGCGCTGCAAGGCTTCTGCTAGCCGTGTGGGTTCAGTGGAGTCAAGGGCTTTGGGTTTTTTCTCAAAGTCAATATCGCAGTAGGGACAAGCACGGGTACAGGCTGGTCCCATAATTAAAAAGGTGGCAGTACCAGCATTGAAGCACTCTCCGATATTGGGACAAGAGGCTTCTTCACAGACAGTATTGAGATCCAAATCTCTTAAGGTTTCTTTAATATTGCCGACACGCTGCCATTGGGGCGCTTTGACTCGCAACCATTCTGGTTTAACTACCACTCTTGGTTATACTCCAACTATATATATATATAAATTTAAGTTACGTTACTTTAATCTTGATCCTAACAAGCTAGGGGCGGATTGCCCCTAAGGCATGATAAAATAGATGAAATCTTAAATTATGACTTTATCGGGATGTAGCGCAGTTTGGTAGCGCACTTCGTTCGGGACGAAGGGGTCGCAGGTTCAAATCCTGTCATCCCGATTGTACTTGTGCAATAACTTTAAAAGTTAGCAGGTTAGAGGTTAGCAGGTTACAGGTTAGCAGGTTCTTCAACCTTGGCCTTTCGGCCACGCGATCGCGTTCAACCTTCAACCTCTTAAACCTTCAACCTCTTAAACCTTCAACCTCTTAAACCTTCAACCTCTTAAACCTTCAACCTCTTAAACCTCTGAATAAAGTTCCATCACCTTAGTGATAGGCATTCGCGATCGCACCCCCAAAGTTAAAGGGGAAGTATGTCCTTGATTTAAATGGTCAGTTGCGGCACAGCCAATCATTGCGCCATTATCGGTACAAAACTTCAGGGGAGGGAAAATAACTCGCAAATTATGCTCAGTTGCTGCAGCTTGCAACTGTTGTCTCAATCGACTATTAGCAGCCACCCCACCCCCAACCGCAATCGTGTCCAGACCATAGTCGAGAGCACAAGCAATGGTACGCTTGGTAAGCGATCGCACTACGGTTTCCTGAAAGCTGGCAGCAATGTCGGTCACTGGAATTTCTGAGTGTTCCTGCTCGAATTTTTGCACCAACCTTAGCACCGCTGTCTTCAAGCCGCTAAAACTGGAGTCATAGGGATGATAACCACCACTAGCAAGGGAAATCTTACCTTCTGGCAAGGGAAAGGCTTTGGGATTGCCCTCTCGTGCTAACTTATCTATAGCTGGTCCTCCGGGATAGCCTAACTTTAATAATCGTGCTACCTTATCAAAGGCTTCACCGGCAGCATCATCACGGGTTGCGCCCAGTATCTCATAGCTACCACAGGTTTTGACATAAATTAAGCTAGTGTGACCACCAGACACCAACAGACTCAAAAATGGTGGTTCTAGTTCTGGCTCACTGAGATAGGTGGCGTAAATATGACCTTCTAGATGATGGACACCCAGAAACGGCTTGTGGTGGACAATGGCCAGAGTTTTGGCAGCTGTGACCCCCACTAGTAGAGAGCCCACTAAGCCGGGAGCGCAGGTAGCAGCAATTCCATCAATTGCGCCCCAGTCCAGTTGAGCTGCTTCTAGGGCTTGCGCGATCGCATGATTGATGGTTTCTAGATGGCTACGGGATGCTACCTCTGGCACCACACCGCCATACTGCCGATGCATAGGAATTTGGGAAGTAACGATATTGCTACAACATTTACGATTTTTAACAATCGCCACAGCTGTTTCATCACAACTGGTTTCTATTGCTAAAACACAAGCCATTCACCAATGACCTTTATTGAAACACTACTTTTAGTTAATTAAACTTTACTAGATACACGGCTCAGAGTAAGATTGCCTGAGTGTACAAATAATTTGATCTTTTGGTTTGTACAAAAAACTTTTTGTTTCTTAACAAAAGGAGACACTTTCTATGCGACGATTGTTAGCTTTAATTTTTGCCGTCTGTCTGTGGTTTTGCGCCATCAGCCCAGCCTCTGCTTCTTTGGATCATCTCACCCCTTGTAGTGAGTCTGCTGCATTCCAAGCCCGGAAGGCTGAATTCCTAAACACTACAGCTAACCCCAATTCCGGGGCGAACCGATTTGAGCGGTATTCTCAAGCACTTTGTGGTGATGAGGGATATCCTCACTTGATTGTGGATGGTCGTTTCTCCCATATGGGTGACTTCCTCATTCCTAGCTTACTCTTCCTCTATATCACTGGCTGGATTGGCTGGGCAGGTCGCAGCTATCTACAAGCGATTCAAAAGGGTAAGAACCCAGAAGACAAAGAAGTCATCATTGATGTCCCCTTGGCAGTTAGTAAGATGCTAATGGCTGCCTCATGGCCTTTGTTAGCATTCAAAGAAATCACCACTGGTGAAATGTTTGCTAAAGATGATGAGATTCCTGTCTCACCACGCTAGCAATCATACTTAGACTCGCTCGCGGGAACGCTTTTAGCACTGAAAAGTTAGCTAAAAACTACTGCCGTTCTCGCTAATCAAATTTTCGCGCTTTATAGACAGGGCATTATCTTGATGTGCCAAGATGTCTTGAAATAGTTATCGATTTTAGGAGAATGTTCCATGCAGGATTTAGTTAAGTATTTGTCCCTAGCACCAGTGTTATTGGCTCTTTGGATGACCGTTACGGCTGGAATTTTGATTGAATTTAACCGCTTTTTCCCTGATCTACTTTTCCATCCGTTGTAATTAGGAAGAATGGGTAAAAGATGGAAATAATTCATTCGGTATTGGTAGGTAAGCTAATTAAATATAAGTACCTACTTAGTTCGCTGAATTATTTAAATTTACCCTAAAAAACCTCTTGACAATTTAAAAAAAAATTCAGAGTGCAGAATCCATAATCCAGAAGTAAGGTGGAATATTTCTGAACTATTTCTGAATTATTAAGTTGCTGAATCCTGAATTTAGCAACTAATAATTCTGCATTCTGAATTGAGAATTAAGAATTCGGTTGACTTTTTGTAAAATTGTTTGAAATGGCAAATCTGGCACTGCTGAGTGTATCTGACAAAACTGGACTAATCGACTTTGCCCGTCAGCTAGTAGAAGAATTGGAATTTGATTTAATCAGCAGTGGCGGAACGGCTAAAGCCTTGCAATCAGAAGGTTTGCCGGTAACGAAAGTGTCTGATTACACTGGCTTTCCAGAAATTTTAGGTGGCAGGGTCAAAACCCTACATCCACGAATTCATGGTGGAATTTTGGGAAGGCGAGATTTGCCCGAAGATGTGGCAGAAATGGAGACAAACCAGATTCGTCCCATTGATTTGGTGGTGGTGAATCTCTATCCATTTGAAGAGACTGTTGCTAAACCGGACGTGAGTTTAGCAGAAGCAATTGAAACTATCGATATCGGTGGTCCAACACTGCTGAGGGCAGCTGCGAAAAACTATGCTCACCTGACAGTGCTGTGTAATCCCAGTCA
>NZ_JAAHHU010001430.1:0-1286 GCF_010672095.1 Moorena sp. SIO3I6
AGTAGCTGCCACACCGAAAGCTTACAGCATTTGGTGTTTCAACTCAATAGTTGCCACTTCAAACTCAAACGGTTCTAGCTCAATCTGAAAAAGACAGTCCAACTGTTTAGCTAACACTGCATAGTCTCCTCCCAAACGATACAGAACCTTGGTGGCAATCTTAGCAAAGGGCATCACTTCCCTTTCAGTAGCTGTATCCCACTTGGTGTAGGGAGATAGTAGGGCAGCAAAATACTTAATCGATAAACCAGCGCGGCGGGCAATATATTGGGAAACTTCTTGCAGCACTGCATCAACATCTGGAATCGGAACGGAGTCTACTAGTAAGTCTCTGACTCCTTCGACAAACTCATACTCCCCTTGAGAGGAAACGGGTTGTAAAAGACCACTCATGAAGACTTCAGCAACATGAACCTGCATCGACTCTGGCAGTAGAGTTTCTTGGATAAGATAAACCACAGGCAAACTCACAGGAACTGCTGCCATCAATCCCGCTAAACGTCTTGCTGTAGGGGATGCTGTTGTCCGAAATCGCTTCACCAACTCTACCGCAGATAATTCCTTTTGAGCTGTTGGTGAAGCTTGGGCTAAAGAAGTGACTAAAGATAACTCCAACAAAATCCCAGCGGTTTGGGTATTCCCTACTCCAGCCACCACTCGCGACCATTGTTTGAGAGAATCAGGTTCTAAGGTAACCACAGGTAAGTTTAAACTGTTGGCAGGATCCACCTCTGTCCAAACAGGTAATCCATCAACTACTAGTTGACTATTGGCAACGCCTGGGACTAAAGCACTTAATTTAATGGGAAAGCCAGCACCTAATGCAGTTCGTCCCCACAACCGTTCTGGCAAGAGTTGTACAATTGCTAGGGAGCCTGCATTAGACCAAAGTTTCAAGAGGTCATGGATTTTACCTTGACGCCAAATTGGAGATATGCAATCACTAATTAACAGGATTAATCGCCTACCTGCGGGGTCTAATAATTCCTTTGGACTGCGGGAAGATTGTTGAGCTGTTGAGATATTCTTCTGGGAAAAAAACCGAATTGCTCCATCCTTGTCTACTCTCAAGCTCCAACTGCGAACATCTCGAAAAGCGCCTTGAAGTTCAGTCAGTTTCTGAAATTCAGCGATTATTTCTTGCCAAATGACTGTGGAACATTCCTCCACCACCAGGGCTAAATCCAACCAGCGTTCCGGTGCTGGCTTGAGTACAGGTGTCCAAATCTTTTTTTCGACAATCTGGGTAACGGTTTCCTCTTCATCAATAACCGTCTGAGTTTGAG
>NZ_JAAHHU010001431.1:0-1285 GCF_010672095.1 Moorena sp. SIO3I6
ACTGAATGGGTAAAATCTGTGGATTCCATCATCGGACTTAACTGAATTGCTTTACCTGATACCTGTTCGCGTAGCGTGCGCGTAGCGCATTAGCTGACCACTGAATTCGAGTTTACCGAACCCAATTGTATTCAGTTTACCGTAATTTATATCAACGTTAACTATAGCATTTCTAAATAGTTTATAAAACCAAAGGTTGCATTGCTGTCTGATAACCCCAAAAAATCCTCGAATCTCTTTCTTACTATTCCCTGCTCCCTGCTCCCTGTTCCCTGTTCCCTGTTCCCTGTTCCCTGTTCCCTGCTCCCTGCTCCCTGTTCCCTGTTCCCTGTTCCCTGTTCCCTCTTCACAACTTATTCATAACGGCAATCCCTATAAAGTTAGTGATAAAAACCGAATTGTCACTGCTATTGTGAAGTCATACCATAATAATCAAAGGCCAGAAAACCAGGCTGAATCAATTAAGCAATTACAACTTGGAGGAAGAGCTATGACTCTAGTTCGTTGGAACCCCTGGAAAGACATCAACACCCTACAACGGGAAATTGACCAGCTATTTGACAATAGTTTTGTGCCGACTACTTTGCGAGAGTTTGGTCATTTCAAAAATGTTCCTGCTGCTGAACTAACCCAAACTGAAGATGCTATCACTCTGAAATTGGAAGTTCCAGGAATGGAAGCCAAAGACTTGAATGTAGAAGTCACAGATACTGTTGTTGCTATCAGTGGAGAACGGAAAGAGGAAACCAATACTGACGAAAAAGGCGTCAAGCGGTCTGAATTCCGTTATGGTAAATTCCAGCGGATAATTCCTTTACCGGTTCGGGTTCAAAATACCAAAGTTGAGGCTGAGTACAAAGACGGTATCTTGAATCTGACCTTGCCTAAAGCTGAAGAGGAAAAAAACAAAGTTGTCAAGGTTAACTTGAACTAACTCCCTGGTTAGCTCAGTAGCTGGTTAGCTCAGTGGCAGGCTAACTAGACTTGGGACAATTAGTTAGCTACTTGAGTTTAGTAAGCATTCAGCGTGTCGCCTATCAGCGTGTCGCCTATCAGCTAATAGACTACTTGAGGTGCTATCAGCCAAAGGCTTGTCAAAGGCTCGCGCGAATGGCTGACGGCTGACGGCTGACGGCTGAATGCTTACGGAGTTTAGACTAAATCGTTACTTCAAAAAGCGATCGCAACCTCAACAAGCGATCGCTTTTTGTTTACATATATAGCACTACCTATTAAGGTGTTTGACATTGATACAAGCTCAAAAGCTTTTGTACTAAACTGTTGA
>NZ_JAAHHU010001432.1:0-1283 GCF_010672095.1 Moorena sp. SIO3I6
TGATTTACAGTGATGCCATTGATATCTGTATTGATGGACTCAATGAAGTCACTCCAGACACACGAGCGATGATTACCACTTTTGTGGAAAGTTACTTCAAGGGCAATATTATCATCGGGACCCAATCTATGGAGTGCCAGACTCCTTCCTCCGCTACGACCTATGTACTGCAACCATTAAAACCTAAGCAGATTAAGGAATTTTTACTATCCCGCTATAAAATTATGCCCCCAGATGCTCCCATCTCGGGTATGAAGTACAAACAAGCCTGCGAAAAGTATATTGACACCGTTTTAGATGAGTACCAATCAGAAGAAGAACGGAAAGCTGTGCGTCGGATGCTGTCTAACCCGATGGACCTGACCATAGTGGCTCAGATGATAGCCTATGGGCAGAAACCAGACTTGCTGAATTTGCAGCAACAGCAGTATCAATATATGGCTCAGGAGTATGAACAACTCTATCTGAGGAAATTTCCCCTAGAGGCATTTGCTGAAGCAGTTTACCAGATGCGCTTGCAAGACCAGGTAGCTATACCAGCTGACAAATGGTTTGAAGAACTGATTTGCATGGAACGCCACAAAATGGTAATTTGTCGTATATTTGTTGACCATGCAGGCAATGATCGAAAAGAATGGTACTTCCGCCACGACAAAATCCAGGACTTTTTCATCGTGCAGACGTTCCTAGGTGAGGGAAAAGATTTGCCAAACAAGCATATCAGTGACCCTAGGTTTCGCGGTGTGTACTTCCTCTTGGCAACTCTACTGCCGTGGAATGCTGCTTGGCACTTGCGGGAAACCTTAATTCAATACGCAGCGAATACTAAAGACCATACAGTTAGTGATACTTTTGTTCAACTGTTGTTGTCCCGACAAGCAGCATGATCTGTTGAAGGTTGTTCGCGTAGCGTGGCCAAAGGCCAAGGTTGAAGGTTGTTCGCGTAGCGTGGCCAAAGGCCAAGGTTAAAGTTTAAAGGTTGAAGGTTAAAAGTTAAAAGTTTAAAGTTGAAGGTTGTTGGTTAAAGGTTTAAAGTTGAAGGTTGTTGGTCAGAATTCTAAATTCTAAATTCTAAATTCTAAATTCTAAATTCTAAATTTTAAATTCTAAATTCTAAATTCTAAATTCTAAATTCTAAGAAGGTTGAAAGTTAGGTGTCAACAGCTACTAGAATTTCCAGGCTAGTGGTGCTACTGCTTGACTGGCCGACTTGCCTAACTGAGATGTCGGTTAAAGCACAGATACAAAGATCTGCTTGCTCTAATGCTGTGGCTGGGTGGGTT
>NZ_JAAHHU010001433.1:0-1283 GCF_010672095.1 Moorena sp. SIO3I6
TCAAGGTTTTGGCATCTTGTCGCTCAAAAACCTTGCACTTTTGTGGGAAATCCCTGGGTTTTATTGGGGAACCAAACGGTGAAACTGAGATTTGTCAAGCTGTGTAGCCTCTAAAGTCGCTTTGTCGACTTATTCAGCAAGCCCTAAATAGGTGTTCTGATCAAATACCTAATTAGGTATTAAATAATCCTCTGGTATCTATCAGAGGATTATTTGATAAATTCAGCAATATCTACTAAATTTATTCCTCTGACGTTGTAGTTGATAATTCCATATTTTTCACCACCTCAATTTTACCAATTTGTTGCTTTAGCCATCCACTAAATAAATCCGAGATAATTTGATACCGCAGCTGATCATCCAATTCCCCTTGAACAATCTCCTCCACCAAAACCAAATGCACCCCCTGAGCAGTCACAATCGGCTTAAGCACCTCTGGGGGATTAGCAGCAAAAACAGCAGCGGAAATTTCCGGCTTCAAATCGTTACGGTACATTATCCCCCGATAGCCAAGTTTTCGACGTAACTCCTGATCCTGAATATAGTCGTGAGCCACATCATAAAAACTCACATCCCCTTCCTGAATTTCATAGAAAAGTTCTAGAGCCAAATCCTGATCATCTAATACCACTTCATACATCACCACACCCGCATAATCCAACTGATTTTCATAAAAATAAGACTCAACGTTATCCGCAAATAAATGATCAGCTAACTTTCCAGAGGTAACCGTGTCATAGACAACTTCTTCAAAATCATCCAGAGACATACCACGTTGTTCTAACCAAGCCCAAGTTTCCTCAGCACTACTGAGGTTGTTCATTAATCGCGTTTGGTCAGCTACTTCCTGAAGTTCTTCAACCTCAATAGTTATCCCCGCTTGATCCACAGCATCCTTGACAACCTTACGAGTAAGAATCTCCTCAACTAGATCAGGAATATTACCCGATAGCTTAACTTGATGCCAAATATCTTCCTTAGTAATAGTTATCTTTTTCTGGGAATTAACCATAAGTTTTGACCTAATTTACTTCTTGATTAGTGGTTTTATAATTATCAGTTTAGATGTGAAACTAGAAGTTATGGGAACAGGGAACAGGGAACAGGGAACAGGGAACAGAGAAGTCAGAGGATATCTGAAAAGTTTTTTTATACTGAATTTTGCCCCCCTAGCCCCCCAAGCGAGCAATCCCTCGCTTGGGGGGAACAAGAGTCAATTTGGTTCTAAAAGTCCCCCGCCCCCCTAACACCCCACATCGGAAGAGCACCCGACTGACATTCAG
>NZ_JAAHHU010001434.1:0-1283 GCF_010672095.1 Moorena sp. SIO3I6
GAATCACATACTGCACTGTGACTCGCAATTTAGTATCTTCACTCTCCACTTGCACCCTCTCGACTTGAATTAACTCCCCTAACCACTGCTGCAACGACCCTTGAACCAGAAACTGAACCGCAGTACTGAGTTCCTCACTATTCGGAGAAAAGACCAGCTGCATCAGACTGCAGCCCAAGGTCGGGCGGTTGACCCGTTCTCCTGGGGAGGCTAGGGAACAGCAGCAATAAGTATAACAAAGTATACTAAAGTCTAGAATTATATGTTAGACTTTAATTATGGCATTAGTACCAATCCGTAAGGCGGTCGAACTTACAGGACTCTCTAGAAACACTTTGAGGAAGTATGCAGACAATGGCACGCTCAAATGTGAGCGGACTCCAAGCGGATATCGCCTCTTTGACACAAACAGCCTCCTCAGTCTCGGAAAAAACAAAGGGAGTGGACAAGCTACAATCTGTTACTGCCGAGTCAGTAGTGGTAAACAATTTGACGACCTCGCCAGACAGATCGCCTACATGCACTCCCTCTTCCCGGAAGCAGAAATCGTCAAAGACATCGGTTCAGGACTCAACTACAAAAGAAAAGGTCTTCGAGCCATACTGGAACGACTTATGCGTGGCGATCAACTCACAATTGTTGTTGCCTATCGAGACAGACTCACCCGATTTGGGTTTGAACTCTTTGAGCACTTAGTCAGTCTCAACGGTGGAAAAATCCTGGTTCTCGACAACCCTGAAAGTTCTCCAGAATCAGAACTTACCGCAGATCTTCTCTCCATCATTCACGTCTTCTCTTGCCGGGTTCACGGACTCAGAAAATACGGCCAAAAAATCAAAGAAGATTCGAGTGTTCCTAAACCCTGAACAGCGAGCAATTGTCCGCCACTGGTTTGGGGTATCCCGTTACGTTTTCAATAAGACCGTCAAAATACTCGAAAATGGCGAAGTTAAAGCAAATTGGAAAGCCATGAAAACTGGTATTATAAATGACCTTCCTGAATGGTGTAAGACAGTGCCTTATCAAATCAAATCTATAGCGATAAAGGATGCTTGTACCGCTGTCAGGGTCAGAAGTTACCGCAAGGATAGTGGAGCCTTTATAGTTGGCAGGCTATGCAGATAAGGGTTAAAACTTATTGATTAAGGCTCCACTAACAATCAGGTTTCGTCTCCGGAGGCCAAGAAAAAATACAAAAAGACAGCGCAGATTAATCGGGTAAAGTTCAGATATCGGAAAAATTTGGTACAAACTTGTTATATTCCAAAGTCGGCGGTTTCTAT
>NZ_JAAHHU010001435.1:0-1277 GCF_010672095.1 Moorena sp. SIO3I6
ATATCAGAGGCACCTTGCAAAACGTCCTCTACCGTATTGAGCTTATGGTCTGGGGAAATGTATTTAGCCGCTTCTTCAGATAAGGATACTGATTTAACCTCCGGAGTGTTCATCGACTCAATCCAGTCCGCTAAGGGTTCAAGTCCTTTCTCCCTGGCCATGGTTGCCCGAGTGCGTCGTTTGGGTTTATAGGGCAGGTAAAGGTCTTCTAATTCAGTCTTTTGCTGGCAAGCTTCGATCTTAGCCTTTAGTTCATCGGTGAGCTTACCCGCAGATGCGATCGCATTCAGAATTACTGACTTCCGTTGCTCAAGTTCCGTTAGATAAGTATGGCGCTCAGCTATAGTGCGTAACTGAACTTCATCGAGAGAACCAGTCACCTCTTTACGGTAGCGAGCTATAAACGGAATAGTTGCCCCTTCAGCAAATAAAGACAGGGCATTCTCGATCTGAGTCGCACTTAACGACAGTTCTTGGGCTAAGATTTGAGGAATAGTGGTCATGTTACCAGGAAAAGGGGAAATTAAACGAAATTTTAAATTTATTTAAAATAGCAAATTGAGAACGCTCTAATCATTAACAAGTAACAATTAACAGTTCAATTCACAAGTAACAATTATGGTTTCTAGCCCTGAATTGATCAAACCTACCCTAAGTCCAGGTAGTCTCCGTCGAGTCCATCATATTGCTCTGAATGTGAAGGATATCCAAGCATCGCGCCACTTTTATGGTACAGTATTGGGTTTACATGAACTAACTGGAGAAGAAGTGCCCAGTACTTTGCGATCGCTAGTCGCAGCCGGAAAAGTCACTAACTTCGTTACCCCAGATGGCATTGTTGTGGATTTGTTTTCCGAGCCAGAGCTATCACCACCGGATCCAGACCCCCATCGTGGCTTTACTCGGGTCAATCATCTCGCCTTTGATATCGATCCTCAGTTATTTGACCAAGCCGTAGAAGTCCTAAAACAAAATCAAATTCCCATCGATCATGGTCCAGTAACTCGTCCTACCGGCAGAGGTATCTATTTTTATGACCCCGATGGATTTATAGTTGAAATTCGTTGTGATCCCATGGAATGAGACTTCGCTGCAGTTGTGAGGAATCGGGAATCGGGAATCGGGAATCGGGAATCGGGAATCGGGAATTGGGAATCGGGAATCGGGAATCGGGAATCGGGAATCGGAAAGAAGAATTAAGGCAAATAACCTTAGTTTGACATAACCAACTTGATCCACGAGTTAGGAGACAGGAGTCAGGATTTATAAGTCAAAAT
>NZ_JAAHHU010001436.1:0-1276 GCF_010672095.1 Moorena sp. SIO3I6
AGGGGCTTGCAAATAAATAAGGTACCATTAGATAGGCTCAATCATAACATCCCATTTGGGAAGAGATTCAGACCTTTGCCACTGTTGTTTGTAGGGTTTTAGTTCATCCTCAGGCACCGTAATCTTTTTGGGATAGGTTCCCTCGACCAGATGAACTAAGGGAGGAAATCCATTCCAGGTCATATTGGCAGCCCATTGCAGAGCATCCTCAATGGAGTTGAGCAGGGAGCCATTCCAATAATTTTCCAAGGTTGCCCAACATCGCTCAATTGGATTGTATTTGCTGTGATAGGGGGGATAGTAAATCAAGTGAACCCTTAGACCTGTGGTTTGGACAAACTGAACCATTCGTTTGATAAACTGAGTGCGGTTACTTCGGACAGCAGAGCCACCATCAAGGTCAATGGCTAATGCTTCAATGCCAGGATAGTCCCCCTGATGCTCTTGCCACCAAGCTTCCAAACAATCGACGATAAAATCACTGGTCTCTGCGGACTGACCAAAGTAAATGGACAGTTGGTGCCCTAAAACATCCAAGATGCCAAAGGGCACCAACACAGCCTGCCAGTGGTCATCATGATCATCGGCTTTCAAAGCCTCTAAGGTTCGGGCTTTGCCACCTCTGGAAAGATTACCAATTTTGACCTTGGCTTTGCTGTCAATCGAAATCCGTAGGGTCTTCGGGTCAGCATCTGCTGCCTGATTGGATTGAGCCACATTCTCAAAAATGGCATCGGTTTCCGGTATTTTCTTATAAGGCTTGACTTTCAGTGTTTTTTTAAGCGGTAACCCATGCGATTCAACAGATTTCCAATCGTTTGGCGGGTCGGTAATTCATCCTCAGTATACCCTTTAACTTCTATCAATGCCTCGCGCACGGCCCTGGCACTCACACGGGCATAGTAGAAAGTGGATTGGAATTTCGGGTCGGCTTGGGCATGACCATCCACCAGATCACGGATATCACCTTCCAAATTCGGTAGTCTCTGTTCCGTCTGCTTACGACCTCGGGCCTGGTAGTTATCGACGCAGGTGATGCCAGTGCGACGTTCGTGGAGCCCTGTTTGCACACTTTTACGACTCCACCCTAAATAAGTCTCTACCTTGCGGGCTGAGCCATCAAAGTAGTCAACGGCCACCTTGGCCATGAACCCTCGTTTGATCGGACCTGTGAGTTTTTGGGCGGCATCTTGGATCGTCGCTTTAACGGTTTCATCTAGCATCTTTTATCCTCAGAACAAGTCCTCAATTATGCTCATGTTGGTTCCTTAAATTA
>NZ_JAAHHU010001437.1:0-1276 GCF_010672095.1 Moorena sp. SIO3I6
GGGACTTTATCGAGAATCTGCACACAGGTTCCGATTACTCTTCCCCTCTCATCTCGGCAGGCTGAGGGATGCACTCCTCAGAAAACCATTTCAGGTTTCGATTCATTCAGACGCTTTCACGTCGCACAACGACCACAGTTTTATTTTAGCACAAAAAATTGCCTATTATAACATATGTTTTAAATTTTTGTAACGAATTGGAAGTAGGGAACAGGGAACAGGGAATAGGGAATAGGGAATAGGGAGTAGGGAGTAGGGAGTAGGGAGTAGGGAATAAAAATTCTCACAATTAATTTAAGTACTAAAAGTTCTCACTAATTAATTAACTAAATTAGTGGGAAGTAGTGCGATGCTCCTTTGGAGCCGCTACGCGATCGCATTTCCCAATTCCCAATTCCCGACTCCTGATTCCCGATTCCCGATTCCCGATTCCCTATTCCCCTTGTCAATTCTCTTTTTTTCCATTAAACTAGTATTATCGGAATAGTTAAGGAGGAGTCCACTGATGAACAAGTGTGTTGGTACCACTGAAGCCGCATCTCTGTTAGGAATTTCGTCTCGGCGATTGCGCCAACTCCTAGAGAAGGGTCGGGTCAGGGGTGCTTATAAAAGTGGGAAATTCTGGATTATTCCTCTGTTCAACCATTTGCCACAAATTACCAAAGGTAGCCGTGGACCGAAGGGCAAATGGCGTACCAGTCGTCCCCCGGCTTTAGCGAAGATTAATGTCAACCGCAATCACATTGGCTCGAATATGCACAAAAGCCGGGAAGAGCGGAAGCCAGTGATTTCAGTAAAACGAAAGGGTACCAATCTCTACGGCAACGAAGTCGAAATCCTCGGTCCTTGTAAGATTGTCTATCAGCCAGATCATCCCCTCGATTGTGGCGCTCGTCTGTGGATCGAAACCTTCAGTGATATTCACTTCATTGGTGGCAGTTTCCCCGCTAGCAGCTGAGCAGGGGAGATGGGGTGATGGGGGAGTGTGGGGCGGGGGCGCGGGGAGATGGGGTGATGGGGAGATAGGGAGATGGGGAGATGGGGAGATAGGGAGATGGGGAGATAGGGAGATGGGGAGATGGGGAGATGGAGAGATGGGGCGTGAATTCTTGTCCACTGTTCCCGACTCCCGACTCCTGTTCCCTGTTCCCTGTTCCCTGCTCCCTGTTCCCTGTTCCCCACTCCCGATTCCCGATTCCCGACTCCCGTTCCCCTCCTGGGAGGGGGTAGGGGTGGGTTCCGATTCCCGATTCTTAATTCTTAATTCTTAATTCTT
>NZ_JAAHHU010001438.1:0-1276 GCF_010672095.1 Moorena sp. SIO3I6
TGTTGCTACTGTCTCAGAGGGCATTCAACTCAGGCAAGGGGGAATTAAGGCCACTATACTCTTGTTGGGAGCGACTAATACCCCAGAACAAGTCAAAGCGATCGCTCACTGGCAATTGGAACCAACTCTGTGTAATCCTCAACAAGCTTTAGTGTTTTCGGAAACCTTGAGTGGTCTAAACCAAAGCCTGCCAGTGCATCTGAAACTAGATACAGGAATGTCCCGGTTGGGAATGCCTTGGCAAGATGCTATCGAGTTTGTACGCCTAGTCCAACAATTACCTAACTTGGAAATAGCTAGTGTCTATTCCCATCTAGCCACTGCTGATAGTCCTGACCCCACAGTGATGAGACAGCAGCATCAAAGGTTTAAAAACGCGATCGCACAATTGCAGGCTGGTGGCATAACTCCTCCCCGATTGCACTTAGCCAATTCCGCTGCCACCTTAACCGATTCAGCATTGCACTACGATTGGGTGCGTGTCGGATTAGCCCTCTATGGTCTCTATCCAGCGGAGCATCTTCAAAATGTTATTCACCTCCAGCCAGTGATGCAGGTAAAAGCGCGGATCACCCAAATTAAAACTATTCCCCCTGGCACTGGTATCAGCTATGGCCATCAATTTATTTCAAATCGACAGATGCGTATAGCAGTAGTCGGTATTGGCTATGCTGACGGTGTTCCCCGAAATCTTTCTAATCGCATGAATGTCATCATCCGAGGGCAGCAAGTTCCTCAGATTGGCGCAATTACTATGGATCAGCTCATGTTGGATGTTAGTGATATTCCTAATATACAAGTTGGGGAAATTGTTACCTTAATTGGACAGGATGGGGAAGAGCAAATCTCAGCAGATGACTGGGCTATGGCTTTAGGCACCATTTCCTGGGAAATTATTTGTGGTTTTAAGCACCGACTACCCCGTGTAGTAGTAGGGTAAGCCGTCAGCGGTCAGCGGTCAGCGGTCAGCGGTCAGCGGTCAGCGGTCAGCTTATTATATTCAAAAGTAGCGTGGCCACAGGCCAAAGGCTGATAGCTGATAGCTGATAGCTGATAGCACCTCAAGTAGCGTGCGCTAATCGCTGATAGCTGATAGCTGATAGCTGATAGCTGATAGCTGATAGCTGATAGCTGATAGCTGATAGCTTACCAATTAACAAATTTAATGTTATTAAAATAAAATTCATCCATCTAATCCCTTTGCCATTAGGGAGTCAGAATGTGTTACCCTAAAAGGGTTTTATAAACATCGCACATCCAGGGTTTCGGGTGTTTC
>NZ_JAAHHU010001439.1:0-1276 GCF_010672095.1 Moorena sp. SIO3I6
TACCGCAACTGCACCGTCAGGAGTAAAGTTGAAGTAAATTCGCACAGTCACTGACTGGTCTGTGTGCGGACGATGTGCTTCTAGATTGCCAACGGCCATATAAAAGCCATTTTGCACCAAATTTTTAGGCATACGGATTGCTACTGAATCCCCGACCGTGGCAGATTGCTGGGATGCTGGCAGATGCTGCTCCCGTTCAATATGCAGCCTCAATCCTCCCTTAGTCACAGCCAAACTGCCATCACTTTCTTCTCTGAGAACAGACCAACCAGGGTCAAAGTAGCCTTTGCCACTATTGCTGTGGTGCAGTTGCTGATAAAATCCTACATCTACTCCCAGGATGGTATTGTTCTCCAAGTCTACTGGCGCAGCTTCAGTATCTGCTTCCGGTGCGAGAGTATCTCGCATTGAGCCGTTGTAATAAATACCATAGAGAAAACTCCGCAGTTGCAGACTGATATATTTTTGCTGCATATCTTCGGGCATCCGTTGAAAACGTTCCACAGCTTCGGCTGGAATTTCCAACGGTTTGTAATCTGAATGGTGAATAGAGAAGTCTGATTGGATTTTTACTTTGTTAACAATATCGTCTAGAACGTCTAGTAATTGCTGATTGGTGACTTGGGATAGTTGAATTGCTCTAGAATCAAGTAGTTGGATCATGCTTTAGTAGGGAGTAGGGAGTAGGGAGTCGGGAGTCGGGAGTCGGGAGTCGGGAGTAGTAGGAAAGACTTCTGAAGATGTTATTGGAAATGCTATATAGCGTTGATCGCAGTTATGAGGTAAAGTCTTCTTTGACACTGATTCCCTCAAAACCTTCTTTACTATTGCCTATTGCCTATTGCCTTTTGCCTTAAAGGGATAAGCAATGTCGTTCAAACGTCGCTGAGAATTGCTATGTCTTAAACAGCGGAAGGACGGAGTTGGATTAATTCAGCAATAGCAGGGCCAAAAATTGTGGGCATGGATTTTTCTGGACGACACAATAAGGTCTTGGCAACCTGGAGCATGGCAATCCCGGCATTACCAAAGGATTTTTGGTACTCAATCATCGCCCGAATTCGTTGAATCAAACCAAAACCGGTAAATTGCACTACTGTCCGCAAGAAATCAGGTCGGTATTCTAAAATTTCTGGAAAGGTTTCAAAATACCCTTTGGTTAGGGCAGCAATGGAAGGCTGGAGCTGCTCCAAGGGGGTCATGGCTAAACCTAGGGATTCTTCAATACTTAAAGATTTACTGATCACCAGGCTACTCAGCCAGATTTGGACATAGC
>NZ_JAAHHU010000144.1:0-13541 GCF_010672095.1 Moorena sp. SIO3I6
GGTGGCTCCGTCAAACCCAATAATATTGATGAAATTATGGCTCAATCAGAAATTGATGGAGTACTGGTGGGCGGAGGAAGCTTGGAACCTGCGAGCTTTGCCAGGATTGTCAATTATCAGTAGTTGTAATTAGTTATTGGCTAATTGTTAATTGTTAATTGTTAATTGTTAATTGTTAATTGTTAGTTAGCTTATTGTTAGTTAGTTAATTGGTTGATTGGTTAATTGCAATGGACAATTTTAAATTTGCAATTAGCCATGATCTATATAGTGATGGATAAAGGAAAATTAACCATCCAGAACTATTCTTTCCACTGGGGCAAACGAACCTATATCATGGGTATCTTGAACGTTACCCCCGATAGTTTTAGTGATGGCGGAGTATATTATACCCCAGAAGCTGCCTTAAGGAAAGCTCACGCTCTAGTAGATGCTGGTGCTGATATTATCGATATTGGTGGTCAATCGACTCGACCTGGTGCCGAGCAAATTTCCCTACCCGAAGAACTGAAACGAGTTGTGCCTGTGGTAAAGGCAATGCGTTCAGTGGTGAAGATACCGATTTCTGTAGATACCACTAGAGCATCTGTGGCCAAGGCTGCGGTAGAAGCTGGTGCCGATATGGTCAATGATATTTCCGGTGGCACATTTGACCCAGACATGTTGCCAGTCGTAGCCCAGTTGGGGGTACCCATTGTGTTAATGCATATCCGAGGCACCCCCGTTTCCATGCAAAAACGAACTGACTATAAAGACTTAATCGGGGAAATCTATAGTTTTATTGAGAATCAGGTCAATGCCGCAACCGCAGCAGGAATTAAGCGATCGCATATTATTATTGACCCAGGCATTGGTTTTGCCAAAACCGCTGAGCAAAGTGTAGAGATTCTGCGGCAACTCCCTAGGTTTGATGCCCTTGGTGTACCGATGTTAGTAGGAGTATCTCGCAAAAGCTTTATTGGACGCATCATCAATCAACCAGACCCCAAGGGTCGAATTTGGGGAACTGCTGCGGCTTGTTGCAGTGCCATTGCCGGTTCAGCAGACATCCTGCGGGTACACGATGTTAGCGAGCTCCTCGATGTCTGCCGTGTTGCTGATGCGATTTGGCGTGTGTAATGATTCAGCCGTCAGCTATCAGCTATCAGCGTGTCGCGTATCAGCTATTAGCGTGTCGCGTATCAGGATATGGGCATAGCGCATATGCTTTGATGGGCTTTTCCCGAGAGTTTCAATGCCCTAATTACTATGACCCACAGATTCAGTTTGAAGCAAATCAGTCATAGCTTCGCTCAGTGCTTTTGGATCCATAAAGACGACTTTAGAATTGCTGCTTTCACCTAATTTTTCATTGGCTTCTACATAGCGTTGAGCGATCAAGAACTGTAGGACTTTCTGAGTATTAGCTTCCTCTTCAAGAGCTTTGGAGATCATTTGGATCGACTCCACTGTACCTTCAGCCTGTAAAATTTTGGCTTGTTTCTCACTCTTAGCAGCTCGCTCCTTCTCTAGGGCATCGATAATGGTCTGGGGTGGTTTAATCTCTTGCACCTCAACCCGCATGACCTTGACGCCCCAATCAGCAGAGGCATCATCTAGTTGTTGTAGTAAGGTCTGATTGATTCTGTCTCGAGAGGCATAAGTCTCGTCTAGTTCCAACTGACCAATGGTAGAACGCAGGGTAGTCATAACTAAATTTTCAATTGCCTCATGAACATTGTCTACAGCATAATAAGCTTTGTACATATCTAAAATTTGCCAATACACGATGGCATCGACTTCTACCTGCACGTTATCTTTGGTGATTGCCTGCTGGGGTTCAATGTCTAAAATCTGCTCACGGGTACTATCTTCTACGGCAATCTTGTCTATAAATGGAACTACATTGAAGTTAAGACCAGGCTCTAGTTTTTTACGATACTTACCAAAGCGTTCTACTAGAGCTTCATTTCCCTCTTGGACAACTTTTGTCGTACCGACGCTGTATCCAAAAGCTACTAAAACAATTGGGGCGAGTATGCTAAGAAGGATATCCATAGTGTTTAAGATCCTTTTAGGAGAATAATCAATTTGATGTTGCGGCTAGCATTTGCTAGAACTAACTTTATCAATAGAAGAGCACAAAATGTGTGTATAGATAACTTTCACTCTAGCGACCCCTCGGTTGACTGTCAAAGCTGTTATCAAAACTACGGAGAACCTAACTTCTGTGGATGAGGGGTATTACCCTCACCATTACCCTCACCTATAGTTAGAAACTGATAAGACAACAAAGGGAAGATCCGCAAGAACTAAAAAATTAGGTTATCAAAGTCGATTTGGTGTAACCATTCAGCCGTGAGCCAAGGCCAAAGGCTGATAGATGATAACTGATAGCTGATAGCTGATAGCTGATTGCTGAATGCTTACGATTTGGTACTAGTCAGTTTTTTCAGCAGCAGATGGCTTGTCTTCTTCAGCCTTGTCCTGATTAACCAGCCATTCTGAGAGGGGGCGTGAGACCGCATACTGAAAGTCCACTGGTACTAACAGCACCTCCGACTGCTCAGATTTGGAATCCAGTGGTAAGACTTGAGCATATAGGAAACTGCGAGTAAAGTCCAAGTTGCCTAAGATCAGCCTCGGACTGTCCTGATTTTTCAGTTTCACTGTTATAGTTGCTGAGGGCTTGTCCAATCCATACTCTGGAAGTTGGTCAGGGCTAACCGTCAGAATGCGATCGCTTTTCCCCTGAGCCAGCAAGTTCAACAAAAAGGAAACAACCGCATCACTAGCTGTCGCCTCTTTGGGCTTTTTCATCCGCCAACCCGATTCTGGCTCACTGGCTCGCTCAAATACTAACGTCTTGTCATCACTATTAACAGTAAACGATTGAATCTCGTCTTGAGTGAAATTAAATATAGGTTTTTTAGGGGTTTTAGCAGCTTCTCGCTTTTGAGAACCCTGAATTTCATAAATATATACACCTCCCCCCAGGAGGATGGCAGAAATGACTAAAATCAGAGTTGTCCGTTGTAGTTTCATGGGAGTGAACTGCATCGATCTAAACACAGCTTAATACTTTATAGGGATTCTCAATTGGGTGAGGTACCCCTCCCTTGGGGGTGCGCGGCAGTAGGGAGTAGGGAGTAGGGAGTAGGGAGTAGGGAGTAGGGAGTAGGGAGTAGGGAGTAGGGAGTAGGGAGTAGGGAACAGGGAACAGGAACCCACCCCTAACCCCCTCATAAGGGTAGGTTTTTTACAAAGGGGCGAGTAGGTACTTTGATTACGTAGAAATTCCTCAAAATATGTATCAAACTACACAATAGTTTCCGGGAGAATTCTCCCCATTTCCCGCTTTTCCCGATTCCCGACTCCCGATTCCCGACTCCCGATTCCCGACTCCCGACCCAAATGTAAAAAACCTACCCCTGTGAGCCCCTAACCCCTCCCAGGAGGGGAAAAGAGGGAACAGGGAGAAAATCCTGTTTACCTCACAAATATGAGAAACGCTATAGCTAGATCTAGCGAAGTGTCTGGGAAATTGCTAAGTAGTGGGACATCAATCAACGCGCTCTGTGTAAACAATTATGAAAACTCCGATCCAAAAAACACTGGTATGGCTATTGGGTGGTATAAGTATCTCAGCGGTAATCGCGCCAGCCTTGGGATTAGATACATCAATCTCAGAAGCTGGTATTAATGTCTATCGGTTACACCAACCTCCCTATAATTTAACCGGTCGCAAAATTGCCATTGGGCAAGTGGAAATTGGTAGACCTGGGTTATTTGGTAAGGATAAGGCCGCTATCAAGAATCGGACAGTAACTCCTGCGGGAGTATTTTATCGCAACACCCCCGCAAAACCTAATACCCATGTTGATGAACATGCGGCTATGGTAGCAGCTGTGATGGTTAGTCGAGACAAAGCTTTGCGGGGAGTAGCACCTGATGCAAAACTCTACGCTTCAGCAGTTGGCTCCCTGTCTAGGAGTGGACAACCAGAAGAGTGCCTGGCGGCTCAGCATATTGCTCAGCAAAATGGCTCAGATGTGCGGGCAATTAATTTTAGTTTTGGTGAATCCCTACAGCGGGACCCGAGGGAGGAAGCGGTGCTGGATGGCAATGCGCTGTTAACTCTATGTATCGATTGGTCAGCTAGGGTGCATGATGTCTTGTATGTGATTGCTGGCAACCAAGGGAAAGGGGGCATTCCGATCCCAACAGATAATTTTAATGGTATCAATGCAGCATACACAGCCAAGCGTCAGGGAGTTTTTAATAAGGTAGACTTTGCTAACTTGAGTGCTTTACCAGTTGGCATTGGTCGTCGTCTGATTCGGCAAGAAATTAATGTTGGTTCCCGCCGCTCGATTAATTTGGTAGCTCCTGGCAACAAGATATCGTTGTATGACCTCAAAGGTAAAGTGACTCAGGTCAGTGGTACCAGTTTTGCTGCTCCCCATATCACTGGTGCTGTAGCATTGCTACAGGAATTTGGTGATTCCGCTTTGCGCAAGCTGCGCTCAAGACAACAAAAACTATTCTTGATGCAGTCCCTCAGGGCGGAAACCCCCAATACCGGGCTGCATCGCTTGTGGATGAATTGGAGTACAGATTCCCGACGCCATGAAGTGATGAAGGCAGTGTTGCTTAATTCTGCTGACAAAATCCAAGATCTCGGTGATGGGATGCTACTAGGGATGAGTCGGACGATTCGCGCAAAGGATAATCACCACTGGTTAGAGTCTGATGCTTACCAAGACCCTAAAATTCCTCTGGATATGCAGATGGGGACAGGACATCTAAATGGGTTTCGAGCTTACCAGCAATTTAAACTAGGCCAATGGAGTCCCAGTGGCATTGGAGTGCCACCAGTGGGTTGGGATTACCGTGCTGTGGAGAAATCATCTTATCGGGACTATGTGTTGACAAAACCCCTAGCAGAAGGAAGTTTTATCTCCTTGACTCTGGCTTGGGACCGTTTGGTGGAGTTAGAGGATGAGAATAATAATGATGCTTATGATTTTGGGGAGAGTTTTCGCGATCGCGGTTTGAATAATCTTGACCTCTATTTAATGCCAGTGGGAGAAGAGGACATTACCAAAAGTGTCTGTGCTTCTATCAGTGAAGCGGATGCTGTGGAACATATTTTCTGCCAAGTCCCTGCTCAGGGTCGCTACAAAATTCGGGTTCAGTATCAACAACAGGTTAATCAGCCGTCTCAAGCTTATGCTTTGGCTTGGTGGACAGTTCCAGATCCCCAATGAGAAGCAAGATGGAGAAGATAGGGAAAGTTGGAAACTTTACTCACATCCGGGAAACTCATGAATTTTCTCAAATTTTACTCATCAACATTACAAAAAAAACAATAATAAACCAACTAAAGTAGGAATGGTAGTTGATTCAGAGTCAGAAGCAATGGAAGCAGAGTTTTACTACCGAGGAATAGATAAAATTCGTCAAGGAGACTTGAACGAAGCAATTGAGGAATTTGACAAAGCCTTAGAGATTAATCCGAACTTCGCCGAAGCCTACTATAAACGAGCTATGGCTCGCTTTGACTTAGGGGATAAACAAGGGGCGATCGCTGATTATACTAAGGCTTTACAAATCAATTCTGAAAGTATTGAAGTTTATTTCGGGCGGGGTTTGGCTCGATTGGCACTGGGAGATGCCACTGGAGCAATAGAAGATGCCAATCAAATACTTAAAATTAATCCTAACCAGCCTGCTGCTTGTAAGCTTCAAGGTAGTGCCTACCGTAAGTTAGGAGATAATCAGGCTGCGATCGCATCATTTAAACAAGCAGCTCAGCTCTACCTAGATCAAAAGGATAAATTAAATTGTCGTCGTTGTCTTGATAGTATCAATCAAATTCAACAACAGCAAATACTAGCTTTGGGTGGAGCGCAGACTAAAGATTTCTGTCATCAAGCAATAAATAAAGTTAACACAGGCAAATACCGAGAAGCCTTGGAGGATTTCAACTGGCTGCTTGAGGTTGACCCAAAAAATGCTCAAGCTTATTGCTATCGAGGTATTGTTCACTGCAAACTCCGTGATTACAGGAGAGCCATTCAAGACCTTGGTCAAGCTATGGAACTAAATCCCCAAGATGCTCAGGTCCGTTACCATCGAGGATTAGTCCGCATTGAACTGGGAGATTACCGGGGAGCTATTGATGACTTGACCAAGTTACTACAAAGCAATCCGGAAAATCGGGATGTCTTGATTCATCGGGGTAATGCCTATATCCAGATGGGAGACTATCGGCAAGCCATCGAAGATTATTCCCGAGTTATTACTCTTAAACCCAATGATGCTCAATCATATCGTTATCGGGCAACCGCTCGTGAAAAGTTTGAGGATCTACGGGGAGCATTTGAAGATTATCAACAAGCGGCAAACCTGTATTTCGATCAACAAGACTGGACTAATTATCGGAAACTGCTCGATAAACTCAAACAGCTACAGCCATTACAACTGACCGAGGGGTCGAGGAATCGAGAATCACAAGTACCATCAAATACTAAACCTAGTAGGGAGTTGCAACAAAGATTACTGAGACTGGTAGGAGGACAATCGGATATCGCAACACGCCTACTTGACTTGGCTAAAGGAAAATACCCAGGAATGCCAGAAAAGTGGTATTGGGAGAAAGTGATCAAGGATTTAGAACGATAGTGCTATAGTAATTTAACTATGGATAAGACTAGCGACAAGAATCATATGCGCTACGTGCAGGCTACGCCAACAGCTATCAGCTATCAGCTATTCCGATTGCTTCAATGGCAGCTTCTAATGCGATCGCAATATGAGTCCAATGGGTTCCGCCCTGACAAAACACAATATAAGGCTCCTTTAAAGGACCATCTGCAGAAAATTCTGAAGTACTGCCATCAATAAAAGTCCCCCCAGCCATAACTAACTGACTCTCATAACCCGGCATTGCTGCTGGCACAGGGTCGAGGTAGGAACCTATCGGGGAATGCCGTTGTATCCCTCGACAGAAAGCGATTAATTTTTCCGGTGAACCCAACTCAACTGCTTGAATCACATCCCGACGGGGTACCATCGGTGGGGGATTGACAGGATAACCCAGTTCTGAAAGAGTATGAGCGATTAAATGACTCCCTTTGAGGGCTTCACCAACCATTTGGGGAGCTAGGAATAATCCTTGAAACAGCAATCGATTCTGATCGAAAGTCGCCCCACCTGAACTACCAATCCCTGGAGCAGTCAGACGACAGGTCGCCGCTTCAACTAAGTCAGCTTTTCCAGCGACATAGCCTCCAGCAGTAGCAATCGTTCCCCCAGGATTTTTAATCAAGGAACCCGCCATCAAATCTGCTCCTACTGCTGTTGGTTCTCGCTCTTCTACAAATTCCCCGTAACAGTTATCGACAAAACAGATAGTATCAGGATTTTGTTGTTTGACAAGCTTGACAATTTTTTCGATTTCTGATATAGAAAGACTCTTTCGCCAAGAATACCCACAGGAACGCTGAATGAAAA
This sequence comes from Moorena sp. SIO3I6, assembly GCF_010672095.1. Taxonomy (NCBI): domain Bacteria; kingdom Bacillati; phylum Cyanobacteriota; class Cyanophyceae; order Coleofasciculales; family Coleofasciculaceae; genus Moorena; species Moorena sp. SIO3I6. The sequence continues at coordinate 7,498 of NZ_JAAHHU010000144.1, forward strand.
CCAGGCGGGTATTCTCTCCTACCGCTGTTGCCAAGGCTGACCAATCTAAACTTCCCTCACTAGTTAGGGACAACTGGCGGTAACGAATCCCAAATTCTAGTAGGGAACCTTGACCATCACCTCGTAAACCAATCACCTCTTCCAAGGTATCGTAAGGGGCACCGGCAATCGCTAGCATTTCATCCGAAGGACGCAATACCCCAAACAGGCAAGATGCGATCGCATGGGTTCCGGATACAAATTGTACGCGAACAGCCGCAGATTCAGCTCCCATGACATCAGCAAATACCTGATCGAGAGTTTTCCGTCCTAAATCATCATGTCCATAGCCTGAAACACTAGCAAAGTGATGCACTCCTACACGATGTGCTCGAAAAGAATTCAGTACCTTTTTGAGATTTTGCTTGACGGCGGTGTCAATACCATAAAAGATCGGAAATAGTGCTTTTTCTGCTGCTTGCAGCCTTTGAGAGCTGTTCATTCCCAAAATTCGCGCCTCGAAATTTTAGATCAAAGAGAGCGGGTTATTACAATTTGTATCCTATTAGACTTACTGCATGACAATTGCTACTTCAGATAATCATCGTTTAGATTGGGTCGTTATTACCTATATGGCCTTTATTCACCTAACAGCGCTGTTTGCCTTACTTCCGAGCAACTTTAACTGGACAGCAGTAGGCTTAATGATCTTTTTCCACTGGGTGACAGGGGGCTTGGGGGTAACTCTGGGATGGCATCGCTTAGTGACCCACCGCAGTTTTCAGACACCCAAGTGGTTAGAATACTTCCTAGTTTTCTGTGGTACCATTTCCTGTCAAGGAGGAGTGATCCATTGGGTAGGACTACATCGCATCCATCATTTGCACTCTGACACCCAACCGGATCCTCATGACTCCCATCAAGGCTTTTGGTGGAGTCACATGGCTTGGATGTTGCATAAAATTCCTGCTGATGAGCAAATTTCTAAATTCACTAAAGATATTTCTGGAGATCGGGTTTATCAGTTTTTGGACAAGTATTTTGTGCTTGTTCAAGTGGTTCTAGGACTGTTGCTCTATGCCATCGGTGGTTGGCCATTTGTAGTGTGGGGGATTTTTGTGCGGCTAGTACTGGTGTTTCACTGTACCTGGTTTGTCAACAGTGCTACTCACAAATTTGGTTATCGCACCTATGAGTCTAATGATTGCTCAAAAAACTGCTGGTGGGTAGCCCTACTAACCTATGGCGAAGGCTGGCACAACAATCACCATGCCTATCAGTATTCTGCAAGGCATGGGATGAAATGGTGGGAAATTGACCTGACTTGGATGACGATTCAGTTCCTACAACAGCTGGGTTTAGCCAAAAACGTGAAACTGATTAGTCCTGAACAGACCTAAGTTTCCCTAGGGTGGTACCTTGAGTGCTACCCTACTAGTTCCCAAGCTAAACAGTTATGAGGGCTGAGTGCTCAACCCTCCTGACTAGCAGAGTATAGCCAAGTTTCAACAGTGCAAGCACCAGGAATTTATCCTTTCTAGTCAGGACTCATGACTCTAGCACTCAGATCCAGGTAGTTTCTCGGAAAATTAGTAAATCTTAAAATTTATTAGCTTTTGTTTACAACAAACGTAAAGTCTGCCTTTATAATCGTATAAGTATTGTTACTATTCTAAAATAGTTCTTATCGAACGTTAACGGATACACCTTAGCAACAACTCCTTAGTGATGCCCCGGATACTGGTCATCGATGACGACCCCGCAATTTCAGAATTAGTCACCATCAATTTGGAGATGGCTGGCTACGATGTTAGTCAAGCAATGGATGGCATCAAGGGTCAGGCTCTAGCTCTGCAACTGCAGCCAGACCTGATTATGCTAGACTTGATGCTACCCAAGGTAGATGGTTTCACCGTCTGCCAACGATTACGTCGGGATGAACGCACTTCCGATATTCCAGTATTGATGTTGACTGCCCTAGGTCAAACCCAAGATAAGGTAGAAGGCTTTAATGCTGGTGCCGATGATTATCTCACCAAACCCTTTGAACTCGAAGAAATGCTGGCGCGAGTGCGAGCATTACTACGGCGCACAGACCGAATTCCCCAAGCTGCTAAGCATACAGAAATCCTGAACTATGGTCCTTTGACCCTGGTTCCAGAAAGGTTTGAGGCGATTTGGTTTGATAAAACCGTGAAACTGACCCATCTGGAGTTTGAACTACTGCACTGTTTACTGCAGCGGCATGGTCAAACTGTTTCTCCCAGCGAAATCCTTAAAGAGGTTTGGGGGTATGACCCTGACGATGATATCGAAACAATTCGAGTGCATATTCGTCACCTGAGAACCAAGCTAGAACCTGATCCCCGCCATCCTAAGTACATCAAAACGGTTTATGGAGCAGGTTATTGCTTAGAGTTACCTAATACAGAAAAGACCCTAGAAGTGAATTCGGCGACTGCCTAGGATGAACTTGGTGATGTCAGAGCTACTACAAATCTATTTTCTGAAGCTAGAGGGGAAAGCCCCCGCCCTTAAGGCGGGGGTAAGCTTTATCGCCGTTAGTCAGTTGGCTACATCTCATCAAAAATTAATCAACTTCTAGGGAGCCAAGGCATTGCCCCGCAACAAGCTACCAATTGTCTTCGCTGTAATCTTCATTTGGATAAGAGGATTAGCAGGTACAACGGTTTTGTAGAGATAGCTATCGAAGGTCAGCCGCTGCACATCCTTGTCAGCGCACATCTCTACAAAGGCTTCCCGGCTAGCATCGGAGTTATAGAAAACTCGTTGTAGAATATCTAGGACTTTGTAGGTCATGCCGTATTTCTTATCCCAGCGCTTCAGGTAAAGCTTGAGGTCATTCTCTGTGGGGATACGGCTACCGCTGTTAGAGGTTTCCACAATGGTTTCAGCACACATGCGAGCTGATTTAGCCGCAAAGTAAATGCCTTCCCCAGAGGATTTAGTGACTGTTCCAGCAGCATCACCTACCAAAGCTACCCGACCAACTACACGTCTAGGTCTAGGATGCTCAGGAATCGGATGGGCTTCCACTTTGATAATTTTCCCACCCACAAGTTTCTTAGCCGCACGGGCACGAATCCCTGCTTGTAGCTTTTTGATCAGGGCTTGGTTGACCCTCATAGTGCCGGTACCAACAGCAACGTGGTCGTATTTAGGGAAGACCCAGGCGTAGAAATCAGGAGAGACATCATTACCCACATACATTTCTGCCAGGTCTTGGTAGTAATTCATCATGTTATCTGGCAGACTGATTCGCTCTTGGAACGCGATCGCATAATTGTAATCCCCAGCATCAATTGCTTTGGCAACCCGGGAATTTGCCCCATCAGCTCCAATTACCACATCTACTTTCAAGGTTTTGTGGGTTCCCTTGACACTGCCATCAGAATGGTCAGAATAATAGATGGTATAGGGTTGAGAGTTACTGGTGGGAATATCGAGTTTATAAACGGTGCCATTAATTAAGTTAGCCCCCAACTCAGCCGCACGATTGCGCATGAACCCATCAAGCACCTCGCGACGGCACATTCCAATATATTCGTTTTGCTTTTCTATATGGATATCAACTTCAATATCAGACGGTGAGATCATCTTCATGTTTCTCACTTGCCGGTCAATAATTTCTGGTGGCAGGTCAAACTCACTCACCATACATAGTGGAATCGCACCACCACAGGGCTTAGCATTGTCCAGCTTACGCTCAAACAAATAGGTTTCGATTCCTGCTTTAGCTAACGTCTCGGCAGCAGAAGAGCCTGCTGGTCCCGAACCAACTACTGCAACCCTTAGTGCTGGCATGTTTTCTCCCATGGTTTTTTAAGCTACGGAATGAATCCTATCACGGACTTTCCTGTCATCTGAACCTTCCCTAATATTTGGGGTCAAGTTGCAATACACCTTAACAAAAGTCCGTAACATTACTTAACAAGTCCTGCTGTGATTGGTCATTTTCATCGTTACTGGTTAATTGTTAAGGTTAATTATTAATTGTTAATTATTGTGCAATTGTTAGGAATTGTTATTGTTAATGGTTAATTCTTAATTATTAGACCTTTATTAAACTTGTTGGAAAAACAAATCTTAAGAGAAAATATCGATAGTGTAGGCAACTCGGTAAAGTAATACCAATTCGTAAAAGTAGGACTACAGATGCAGATGGTCCGAGAGTCGAGTTTTGGAACTACTGAATTTAGCGTTTCAGTTTCTTCCGTGCCTGCTGACGTAGCTTCAGGGCATTCCGGTGGTTAGGTTCAATCTGGAGTGCCTTATTTAAAGAAGTGATTGCCTGATTAAAGCGTCCTAGTGTTATCTGAGCTTCCCCCTTAATCATCCAAGCCTCTGCCAAATCTCGTTGAAGTGCGATCGCTTTCTCCAAAGCCGTAATCGCCTCAACAGAACGACCCAACTTTTGGAGGGTTATTCCCTGTGAAAGCCAAGCTTCCGTTAAATCTGGCTTAAGGGTAAGGGCTTGGTTATAGAGTCTGAGGGCTTCTACAGACCGTTGCTGTTGGTCAAGGGCTTGACCAAGGCTCCACACAGCTTCTGGGTAGTTAGGTTTGAAATATAAGGCATCATTACAAGCAACAACTGCCATCTCCGGCTGTTGGAGTTTATTCAGACTGTAGCATCTGCCCCAATAGGCTTCCGCAAAATCTGCTTTTTTAGCGATCGCTTGGTCGTATAGTTTTAGAGCTTCCTGGTACTGTCGAGATTTCCGCAATTGGTCAGCTTCGTCTAAAAGTTGCTCCGCTGTGACCTTAGCCTCAGTACTATAGTCAGTCTTATATTCAGTGATATAGTCAGCCTTATAGTCAGTATTTTCACCAGTTGCTTGGGCAGATAGAAAAGTTTTCAACAGCACCAAGCCCACCCCCAAGATAGTTATCGATACAGTAATTAAGCCCAACTTCACCAATCGTTGCGGAATAGATAGTGTTGTCCGGTTAGTTGCTGAACCTCTCGAATGTTCGGTGATGTCAAGTTGAGGCGTAGTTCTACTTTGACTCCTGGTGATCATTGACGAGGGGACTGTAGTGTTTGCTAGCTTCCTAATGTCGGGAATTGGGAGTTCCATCCCAGACTGGCTTTCACCGGTAATTTCCTGAGTAGGGATTTCTTCCTCAGCTAATGACAACAGTTGCTGTCTTGGTAAACTAGCCAGTACCTCTAGAGCCTCAGCTGCTGTCTGATAGCGGTCACGGAAATCATAGCGCACCATAATGTCAAGAATATGGGCCAACTCTGGGCTAACCTGCTTTGCGTAGTGTTGCCAATCAATTTCACTAGTTGTGGGATTTTCCTTCAAGTTTTTGGGATGAACCCCAGTTAATGCCTGGATACCAACCATCCCGACAGCATAGATATCACTGCTAAAGCGGGGCCTTCCTGCCAATTGCTCATGGGGCATATAGCCCTGGGTGCCTATAGAAACCGTTAAATGAGTTTCCCCAGTTTCAGGATTAATGTTTTGGCTACTGACTTGCTTAACAGCACCAAAGTCAATCAGCACGATTTTGTCGTCCCCTTGGCGGCGGATCAGGTTAGAGGGCTTAATATCCCGGTGGATAATCTGTTGTTGATGGACAAAGGCCAATACCTGTAGAATATCTATTAATAAAGCAATCACTCGCTCTTGTGAACACGGATGACCCTTGACAAGTTCTCGATTCAAAGGTTGTCCTTCAATCAATTCCTGAACCAGATAAAACTGCTGATCTTCCTCAAAATGCGCCAGTAGGCGGGGGATCTGGTCATGATTACCTAGCTGGTAGAGAAATCGAGCTTCTCTATCGAAAAGGCGTCTTGCCATTTGCAGCGTTGCCGTCTGTTCGGTTTGGGGCAAAAGATGTTTAACCACACATTGGGGTTGATTTGGCAAATGTATATCTTGTGCCAGGAAAGTTCGACCAAACCCACCAGCTCCCAGTTGGTTGATAATTTTGTAGCGTCCGCCTACTAGGGCTTTTGCGGGTTTTGTCTCTCCAGATAAGGGGCTCATCGAGGGGTTAGTGATGACTACCTAATTATGATTCCAAATT
>NZ_JAAHHU010001440.1:0-1275 GCF_010672095.1 Moorena sp. SIO3I6
TAGTGGACAGAAGAGCAATTTTTGATATTTATTGTCAGAGCACAACCGGTGAACGCTTCATTGTGGAAATGCAAAAGGCAAAACAAACGTTCTTCAAAGACCGCAGTGTCTACTATGCCACTTTCCCCATCCAAGAACAGGCGCAACAGGGAAATTGGAATTATCAGCTAACGGCAGTCTACACCGTCGGTATTCTGGATTTTAGTTTTGATGACCATAAGCACGATTCAGAACTGTTGCATGTGGTAGAGCTAAAAAATCAGCGGTGTGAAGTGTTCTACGATAAGTTGAAATTCATCTATGTAGAACTACCGAAATTTACTAAATCTGTTGATCAATTAGAAACCCATTTTGATAAGTGGTTATTTTTATTCAGGCATCTGGCGAGCTGTAATGCTCCTCCTGAACCGTTGCAAGGGGATGTGTTTGCCCAGCTATTTGAGGTGGCCGAGATTGCCAATTTCTCCTCTGAAGAGCAAGCCCTGTACCAGGATAGTCTGAAGGTCTACCGGGATATGTACAGTGTTAATCAAACCTTGATTCAGGAAGGTCTTGAACAAGGTAGACAAGAAGGTCTCGAACAAGGTAGACAAGAAGGTCTCGAACAAGGTAGACAAGAAGGTGAACAAGCAGGTATACAAAAGATTGCTAAACAGATGAAGGCAGCAGGGTTACCCCTGAAGGATATTGCTCAATATACTGGGTTGAGTGTGGATGACATTGATCAGTTGTGAACGAACCTATTGCCTATTGCCTCTTGCCTGTTCCCTATTCCCTATTCCCTGTTCCCTTTTCCCCCTGGCATACCCATAACTTATCTTTAGCTTCAGGATGCCTAACAAAGTAATCTTCCAGCAATTCACAGCCCCGACGCAGCAGATCACCTAAACTTTCAACCTTCCAAATTCTGACAGTGCGATCCAATGAAGCAGTGGCCAGCTTCTTTCCATCTGGGCTGAATGCTACACTCGTTACCCAGTCCTGATGGCCTGTGAGTACGGCTAATTGATTGCCCTGTAAGTCCCAAATTCTGGCAGTCCCGTCGGATGAAGCAGTGGCCAGCCTCTGTCGATCAGGGCTGAATTCTACATCAATTACCCAGCCCTGATGGCCTGTGAGCAGGGCTAATTGATTGCCCTGTAAGTCCCAAATTCTGGCAGTGTTGTCGTATGAAGCAGTGGCCAGCTTCTGTAGATCAGGGCTGAATTCTACATCCGTTACCCTGTCCTGATGCCCTGTGAAACAGGCTAATGGATTGCCTGGTAACTCCCAAAT
>NZ_JAAHHU010001441.1:0-1274 GCF_010672095.1 Moorena sp. SIO3I6
GCATTATTCGAATGCTGACCTGTTTTATTCAAAAGCACCTCAAGTAGCACCATCTGTAGCCCATTAGCTGATAGCTGATAGCTGATAGCTGATAGCTGATAGCTGATAGCTGATAGCTGATAGCTGAATGCTTACAGTTAATTTAATACCAATCGACCAATAGCTTTGAGAGCAGCTAAAACTTGCTCCAGTTCATTTTTCCTCTCAATAGATAAGGCGTAGGAACGACCATATATGGGAACATCTGCTGGTTGGAGTTTAACAAATACAAACTCTCTCCCATTGACTAGAAAACCAAACCTTGGCTTGTCACTTTTGGAGCCATCCAGCATATAAGCTAGAGCTTGAGGCAGTGCTGCCATCACATCAAACTTGGTACTTTTGGATTCGATCACCAATATCCAAAGCCTCTGTCGCACTACTAAAACATCTATCCTGCCTCTTACAATTACTTGATTGTCTTCAGCAGCAATTTCCACAGAAGTTTCAGTTCTGATCGAAAAGGGGGGTTGAAAGAATCCAGCGAGATCGAGTAATGGTGATAAAACCACCATTTTTACAGCCTCTTCTAAGAGAGGGCGGCGATTAACCAAGTTAAAGTAGTTGTTGCGGACTCTTTCTAGACAACGTTTTTCCTCATCCGTTAAAGATGGTAAGTTGTCTTGCCAATCTGGAAAAAATTGACTATCGGTTGTTAGTTGTAGTCCAAAATGTTCTTGCAGTTCTTCTAGGCTAATATCTTGAGCTTGAATCGTTTGAACCATAATGAGTCATTGGTTGAATCCAGTAAAAAGTAGTAGGGACGTAGGAGGTTAAGTCCATAGGAAATAGAAAAGTAATCCCTTTTGATTCCCAATTTTTCCAAGAGGTCTAGTCTGATTTTAGGCAACTAAGGCATAGCTACCCTTAGTTATCGTGCTCTTGGAGCCAGTTGAGTAAATCCTGACTGGTATTAAAATCCCAGATTGCTTCTGATAAGCGTTCTAGGTCTTGGGAATTCAAGGCTTCAAGTAATGCGTTCGCGTAGCGTCGGCTTCGCCGAATCGCATTACTTGTTAGTTTTCCAAAGCGGCGCTCAAGCTGTCGCAATAGTAAGCTTCTTTCACCTTCTAATCTGCCCTCTTCTCTGCCCTCTTCTCTGCCCTCTTCTCGTCCTTCTACTCTGCCCTCTTCTCGTCCTTCTTCTCGTCCTTCCCTTTTCGCTAGACTCAATGCACCTCGCCTATCCTCCCAGAACATCTCCTGTTTGCGGATCTTTTCCAATTCTTCTACAC
>NZ_JAAHHU010001442.1:0-1273 GCF_010672095.1 Moorena sp. SIO3I6
CGTTATGGGGAAAAAACCCCCGCAATTCGTTACATAACTGGGCAGCCAAGGTTTTGTTGTGGGCAAGTACTAGGGTAGGTTTGCCGACTTTTTCAATTACCGATGCCACGGAGAAAGTCTTACCTGTTCCTGTAGCACCCAGTAGAGTTTGGATACGGTTGCCAGCCTTGAGGTAAGTGGTGAGTTGGGAAATAGCTTGGGGTTGATCCCCTGTTGCTTGAAAAGGGGCTTCGAGGTTAAATAGCATCTTAGACGCTTCTGGCACAGTTAAAAAAAAATCCGTAAAAATACTATCTATAATTTCATCATAATTTTTGTACATTTATAGGTACTGATGGATAGATTATTACCCAAAGTCATTGTCTTGATGCAGTCGCTCATGGGGGAAACCCCCAAGACCGCGCTGCATCGCTAGATAGTTTTAAGACTTGCCCAAAATCCGGAGGGTAGGATGACAACTATCTGCTTAAAGGCTAATTGCTTAAATCATAATTATTACGGATCACAAATATACCTTAGCGGGAATTAATAACGGTTTATTAATAAATTTATGACTATCAATATTTATCATTTATCATCCACTTTTTATTTAAGATTAGATAATTTTTATAATTTATTTACCCAAGCTTTTTTTGTACTACAGTGTTTTTCATAACTATGAGTAACACAGTTTTTTTTTTAAGCACATACACAGAATTAATTGCCTAATCAAAATCTCTGTAAACCTTCCCCTGCAATGCTTTTGTTTTTATACAATGTGCAATTCATTTTGTGTACCTGCTTATGTTCCCTATTCCCTATTCCCTATTCCCTATTCCCTATTTCCTATTCCCTATTCCCTATTCCCTATTCCCTATTTCCTATTCCCTATTTCCTATTTCCTATTCCCTATTCCCTATTTCCTAAAAATTATCAATTTGTACCTGATATAATTGAAAACCGCTGTAATAATTAATTGATTATTAAATTTATGATTATATCCTGAAAACTATGAAACACTAATCATATCTAATATCAAAAACTACCCAACAAATAAATGATTGTTAATTTTGGGAATGATTAATCGGTAATTGCGAGGGAGATAACTATTACCGATTATACCTGAAAACGCCCCAATTAATCGAGAATTATATGTAGTCAAAAAAACTAATAAACTCTAGAAAAGTTTATTAATTTCATCTCAAGATAAAAAAATCGTAATTATGAACTATATAAATGCTATTCAGCGGATTGAAATATTGTTAGTCCAAGATAATCATGGGGACTTAGATCT
>NZ_JAAHHU010001443.1:0-1272 GCF_010672095.1 Moorena sp. SIO3I6
TCTATTGATCAACCCACTCTAATTGTAAATACTTCTCCAATAATGCCAATAATTTCTGCTCGTCAACTGGTTTTGGCAGAAAAGCATCACAGCCAAGTCTCTGAGTTTCCTTCTGCACAACATCCCAGTTGTTAGCAGAGAAGGCAATAATTGGTACATTCTTCATTGCTGGTATCTGTTGTAATTCCGGAATCATCGTGAAACCAGTTTTAACAGGCATAAATAAATCCGTTAAAATCAGATCAGGTCCAATTACCCTGGCCAGCTCCAATGCTTGCTGAGCATTCTGGGCTAATACCACTTCAAAACCCAAAGGGTTGAGCATATTTAGCAATACCAAGCGATTTTCTGTTATGTCATCCACCACTAACAATTTACGTCGTTTTCCTTTATAAATCAACCCTTTAACAGCAATATATGGTTCAGCATTTGCAACAATATCTATCACAGGTAAGGTAACATCAAACCAAAATGTTGAACCTTTGCCCAATTGACTTTTAACCTTTAGTTTACTTCCCATCAAGTTAACGATTTGCTGACTAATCGCTAAACCTAAACCCGCTCCAGCTATCCGACGCTCGGTATCCCCTACTTGTTCAAAGGGTTGGAATATTTTCTCTAACTGTTGAGGACTAATTCCTATGCCAGTATCGATGACCTCAAAGCGAATCGTCCGAGAATGGATGTTATAATCTCCCCCTTGAATCCTGGTGTTGGAAGACTTCGATATTCCTAAAATAGAGTTTTGTTTCTCAATGACTCCAACATTAAATGTGACATTACCTTGGTCAGTAAATTTAACTGCATTACCTAATAGATTGAGTAAAACCTGTCGTAACCTTTTCTGATCTAACTTAACCCCTGTGGGTAGGTTACCTTGAGTTTTATAGTTAAACAATATATTTTTTTCATTAGCTCCCATGCGGATAATACCAACTACCCCTTCCAAGAAGCTTGGAAAATGAACCTCACGGGGGTAGAGTTCCATCTTACGGGCTTCGATTTTAGAGAAGTCTAAGAGATCGTTAATTAGGGTCAATAGATAGGTTCCACTTTGCTCTATAATTTTTAAACCTTGTATTTGCTGCTGTCTTAAATTGCGATCGCTCCTTGGGGTGCTGCCCTTCACGTCATCGTTTTGGGTAGCAACTTTAGCTGTATCGCGCTGGAGAATTCTGGCATAGCCTAAGATGCTATTGAGGGGAGTGCGCAATTCATGGCTGATGTTAGCTAAAAATTGGCTTTTAGCTTGGTTAGCAACTTCCGCAGCTT
>NZ_JAAHHU010001444.1:0-1272 GCF_010672095.1 Moorena sp. SIO3I6
GGCGGTTGGGTTTAACTGAGCCATCCTCAGTCATATCATAGAATTGGGGGACATACACCCCTGGTATCTGAGCCAAATCCAGGAGTAATGCTTCTCGACTTAAGCCAGCTGCTTTGCCTTCTTCGATTACTAAGCCAATCTCTGGCAACAATTCTTCCCCATCCCCAAGATCAACAAAATCTAAGAAATCCGCATAGGGTTCAGGATTCGATGTCGCGGTTTGTCCACCTGCAAAAATTAGGGGGATTTCCGATATATCAAACTCAGCACGCTCTTTCCAGGTCAGAGGAATTCCTGCCAAATCCAACATTTCCAAGATGTTGGTTGCCCCTAATTCATAGCTAAGGCTAAAGCCAATAATATCAAAATCTTTCAGAGGTCGCCGATTCTCGACAGCAAACAGAGGGGTTTGAGTGGAACGTAATTTAGCTGCCAAGTCTGGGGCGGGTAGATAGGCGCGATCGCATAACTGCCTAGGTTGAGAATTCAATATATTGTAGAGGATGATATGCCCTAAGTTAGAAGCGCCCACTTCATAGACTTCTGGATAAGTCAATACCCAGCGTACCTCAGCTTTTTCCCAAGGTTTATGGACTGCTCCCAACTCGTTACCTAAGTAACGGGCAGGTCTGTTGATGTCTGGTGTTAATATTTCCTCTACAGTGATTGCCATAGAAACTTTATTACTGCTTTCAATGCAGTTAGCCCTGATCCACCTTTCATTTTATCAGTACTCAGGGTAGAGATAGGGGGATAAAGGTGATGAAGTGAGGGAGTAGAGAACCACCAGATTTCTTGACTAGTATTTCCCTATCTCCTCCCATCGTCATCGGTTTAAGCACTTAATCTTCCTTGGATTTCCTAGGATTTTGCTGCACTCATAGCCATTGAGTTAGCTTCCCAACCTACTCCAACCCCCTAGAGGGCTGTAGCAAAAGCCTCATGGCTCTCAAAAATCTCAAACACTCCATCTAATTTAGTTAGCTCCAGCATAATGCGAATTGAAGGAGCTACGGAGCAAAGACCAAAGCGCCTCTCTAGACGTCTTGCTAGCTTCAGGGCATGAATTAAGGCCATTAAGCCAGCACTGTCGAGAGACTCTAACTGATGCATATCAACCAACAAAGCCGAATCCTCACCAGCCACCACAGCTTCTGTCAACTGACTTTTAAACTCAACTGCATTGGAGGCGTTAATATGACCGGAAGGTTGAATAATTCTTAATTTTGCACTCAGGGTCGCCTGTGTCATGAGTAGACTCCTCACTGGGTA
>NZ_JAAHHU010001445.1:0-1272 GCF_010672095.1 Moorena sp. SIO3I6
TCTTCTCGGCTTCAACAAAGGCACTGCCAGCGATTGCCAATGACTCTAACCATCCCCGACCAGTCTCAGCAATATAAGCCGCAGCCGCAATTTCATTTTCCCGACGGCTACCCACTGCCATTAACCCGGTAGGGTCAAGGGTGTCATCTTGGACACCAAACGCCATCAGCAGGGGTTCTCCAATACCAGGGATTTGGGCATCGATTAAACGCGATCGCTTATAGGCTAGTTCTCTTAAATAAACTTGTGAATCCTCTAAGGTACCGTCTTTATCAAATATGACTGCTTCAATATTGGGGAAAGTTACCTTCCCACAACGAATGGTTACCAAGGGTTTATGCCGTTATTTATTTTAATCAACTTCATCAATTATTCGCGGCTGGATACCCCATCCCTCTAAAGGGTGGGGAGGAAAGCCGCGCCTCCAATTAGTGGTTTACAATTAAGCCCGTTGAACGTTTTAGAAGTCGGACTTTCCGGGCAGTGAATTGTCCGATTCGTTTCCAGTTGATATCACTAACAGAAACTTGCTTGACTGTTTCGCCGCTTACCCAACCTCGGGAAGTTTTTCCGGCTTTAACTGCCTCAACATAGTCTCCTTTACGAAAACCATGACCAGTAGTTGTTCCACCGTATTTACGTCGTTTCCTGCCTTTATAAAATTGCAGTAGGTGTAATTGACGACGACTTATAGGGGCACGTCTAATTACGGAAAAAACAGCATCAGTTACATCACAGTTTTTGGGAATACTCAATTTTCCGTCGCGGTAATAATAATTTTTACGTCGGAAAAAATGAGTAGCCGCTAAAGCAATGCCATCTACTGCATGAGTATTGACTGTTTGCCGACTCTTGTCGGTTTTGTCTTTAACTAGTCCTAGTGCTTCTCTCTTCAATGCGGTTTCCCAGCCTTGCTTTTGAGTCACTGGAGCTATTTTTTCTAACTGAGATATTGACCAGTATTGGCCTACCATTACAGGCGAAAAACCTTTGTTTCCTCTTGCTTTAACTACTTCGTAGACAATGGCATTTACTGGATACAAAAGGCTAAGTTCTATTACTACCCGTTGCTCTAATTGACGGTTTGCCCGAATTGAAGGGGGAACCTTTTTGCCTGTTCGATTATTGAATCGTTTTTGCCTGTGATTCCTTTGTGAATAAGGAACCTTGCGGCTTATCCGACGACTTCTGCGAGTTCTTCGCATCATCCGCCGAGTATCCATGCGTTCGCGTACTTTTTTGTACGGTAACACTAAATGTCCTGTCCAAAGA
>NZ_JAAHHU010001446.1:0-1271 GCF_010672095.1 Moorena sp. SIO3I6
GCATCAAAGCTAACACATCAGGCAGGGACATCCTGGATAAAGAATCAGGTTTGGTGACATCGGTGGCAGTCAGTGAGTCTGTACTATCAGTGGCAGACTTAGATAAACCCGGCAGCTTTTCCATAGCTCTCAAATGCTCCTGAGATGGCCATCTCCCAGAGTTTTGCTTAGTAACCCTTTCTGGCAAAACCTCTTCTGTATCAGAGTAGGATAATGGCTCTGGGCGGTCAATGCGCAGGATCAAGTCATGGTTTTGCCAGAGTTGGGGAAACTGATTGCGATAAGTTTCTAGCACCGCCGGGTCACAGGACTCTTCCTCCCAAGGGGCTACTTGCCAAATCAGGTTGTCAGTGCCAAATACTGCATTTAACAATGCCTGATGATGTTGCACCAACCAATGAATTTCTGCTGACATACGCAACTGATTGGTTTGAGGGTCAATCCACCGATCAATGGTGGCAGTATATCCAGGGACTAAAAAATGAGGTGGCTCTGGTAACCCCAGTATTTCCTGTAAACTCGCACACAGATGCAGGTGCCAGTGACTCTGCTTATTAAAGTCAATGCTATACACTAGATCTTCCCCTGGTGTAAATATAGCAATACCTTTAAACAGTTGGGGGGAGGGGGTTTCATCCAGCATATGCTAGTACTATGTCGTCAATTTAGTTTGATACTTAAGGTTTTACTTTTTAGATGATAAGTGTTATTTTTGAGTTTATAAGTGTTAGGTTTTAGGGTTAGGTTTTAGGTCTTAGGGGTTAGGTTTTAGGAGTTAAGTCTTGATCCCTAATTCCTAATCCCTAATACAAGGGTGACTAATCCCTAGATCCGACCGCGCAACATCATTGCGATCTCGTTGGGAGTGGGTGACTTTTCTAAGGCAGTTTCCTCAGTAATACGCCCCTCTTGGTAAAGAGCGAACAAGGATTTATTTACGGTAACCATACCGTCAAATTCACTGGCCGCCATCAGTTGTTCAATTTCTTCGTATTTGCCCTTGAGGATGTAATCCTTAATAGATTCAGTATTAATCAGGATGTCATGAAACGCAGCACGCTTGCCATCGGTAGTACGGCACAACCCTTGGGAAATGACTCCTACTAGGGCTTCTGATATGGCCACCCGCATGGGAGCCTGTTCTTCTGGATTGTAGAGATTGAGAATCCGCTCAATGGTTTTCACTGCACTGTTGGTATGCAAAGTCCCCATGACCAAGTGACCCGTTTGAGCAGCCTTGAGAGCTGTATTTACTGTTTCTCCCCCCCCCC
>NZ_JAAHHU010001447.1:0-1271 GCF_010672095.1 Moorena sp. SIO3I6
ATGAGTTGGAAGAGGTCGGTCGATGAGCGCCGCCACCCTAACTGTCGCCCCCGTGCGGGCTGATATCGCTCACCTGGCCGAGCTGCTCGACCAGCCGGGCCTACCGGTCGAGGGCTGGCAGTCCGAGGCCCGAAAAAACGTGGTGCTGGTTAGTTCCGCTTCGGTGTAACCCAAGGTGCTAGTAAAGGAAGGGCTCAAGCGCTTAAAGTAGCCATCGAAACCCGCTATACACAGCAAATCTATCGAGAGGTCAAAGAAGCGATCGCGTTCTTCCTGGATCCGTTTCCATTCAGTAATGTCACGAGTAAAACATCGGGTATGGACAAATTTGCCATTTTTCCAGAGGGCATTAGAGTTAATCAGCACATGGCGAATCGAGCCATCTTTGCACAAGAGTCTGGCTTCGTAGTTTTTTAAGGTTTCTTTAGCCGTTAGTCTGGCCAGGATATCTTCAATTACCTCTTGCTCCGGGTAAAATTCAGCAATATGGTGACCGATATACTCCTGGGCGTTGTAACCCAGCAGATCTAACTCTGCCTGATTAGCCCACAGGATGATGCCATTGCTATCCACGCAATGGAGACCAACGCAGCCATTTTCTAAAAAATCCAGGAGTTCTTGGTCAACCTGGGGTAATTCATTCTCAAGACCTTGGTTTTCTTGCTGAGGCTGCTGTAAATCCGCTAACTGTTGTTTGAGCTCCAGTTGGCTTATCAGTTGACGACTTAAGGCTTGTAATCCCGCTAACTGTTGTGGCTGAAGTTGCTTTGGAACCTGATCCATTACCGCAAGTGTTCCCAGAGGGTATCCCAATGAGGTAATTAGGGGAACTCCTACATAAAACCGAATATGAGGCTCAGCAGTCACTAAGGGATGAGCGGCAAACCGTTGATCAGCCAGGGTATCCTGAACTATCAATACCTCAGCTGACTCAATCCGATGGCTGGATAAAAAGGTATTTTGACTTATTGACGTTTGATCTAAGCCCAGACTAGACTGACACCATTGACTGTTACTGTCAATCAGGGTAATCAGAGCCATGGGCGTTTGGCAAATTTGTGCGGCTAATGCTGTGACATCATCAAAGGCCTCTTGGAGCTCAGGATCAATAATTCTTTTATAATAGTTTTGGGCTGCCAGGCGTATTGGTTCATCAGCCTCTTCTCCTGCTGCCATCAAATAATCTCCAAACGGGTTATGATCAGCCCTAGTTATGATCAGCCCTAGGTTAGCTGTTGCTCAAGACGGAGCTCGTGTATCCCGATTGCAAC
>NZ_JAAHHU010001448.1:0-1269 GCF_010672095.1 Moorena sp. SIO3I6
CTGACGGGGCGACATGAAAGCTACAAGGCAGACAGAACTTGCAATCTAGCCCTGAGACCCTTTAGATAATTAGGCAACTTATGGCGGTTAATTTGCATTAACTCCTGCACACATTCAGAGTAAAGTTGAAATAAATCAACCCACAAATGAGCATGAATACCAACATAAAAACTACTATGTCTACGGATATAACGTTGAGGTTCTCGCTGACGAACTAAGTATTTTTGTAAGCCCATATTGGAAAGCATACGTCCTTCTAAGCATGCGCTAGTATAGGCAATAGAAATTAGTACAATTAAAGTAGATAAGCGCTTGCTTGTCAGTTTAGTCTCTTCAAGATTGTAGCCACCAGTCTTGAAATCTCGAAACATTTCCTCAATGCCAAAACGTTTCTTATAAGCTCTAATAGCTAGTTCTAAGTTAGGCAGATTAGTTAACAGATACCAAGGTTCTTTAGCACTAAATTCTCGGTAATTTTTGCGCCACTTACCCGCCAGATTAAACGGACCAAAGCCCTTTTGATTAGTAAGATTTACGCCCTGAAAAAAAAGTTTCATTCCCGGAGATAATCCTAAGTTTTTCAAGGCAGTTGAGAGTTGGTGTTGACTGCTAACATTTGTGGATTGTTTCTGTCTCAAACAAAAGTCTACACCCTTGGCGGTGAGATACTTTCCTAGTTTGGGTGAGCAAAATTCTCTGTCTCCTAATACGACCACTTGATGCTCAGTAAATAAGGGGAATACTTGGTTGAGGACTTTTTGTTGTTCCTCAAGATTACTATTCCCTTTTTTGTCTAATAGTATCCAAGCTATTGGCAAGGCACGTTTTTGCCAAATTAGACTCACCATCAAGATGTTTACCAATCCCCAACTCGTTCTATCTATGGCTAAATATAACGTCTTTTCTTCACAAAAAACTTGTTTTAATAATAGCTCTACACAGGGGAGCCAGCACTTTTCGATAGTTAGTTGTTCTAAGTCTAAGAATCTTTGTAGTTTTTTTCTTCTACTCTCAAATAAAATCGGGATTGGTAGTGCTTGTGCTAGCACTTCTAATTTGACATTTTTGACTTTTTGCAGTATCCCTATTACCAGCATTAAGACTAAGTAGTGGGCTCTCGATAGTTGCTTTTCTAGGTGTGAGGTGTACAATTTAGCTATCATTTTTGTTTGATGGGGTCGCGGTGAGAATCTCTCTCATCTTTTCTGACCCCATTTTCTCAGATTTCAGTCCCACTGTGCTTTTCAACTTCCATGTCACCCCTTCAGC
>NZ_JAAHHU010001449.1:0-1267 GCF_010672095.1 Moorena sp. SIO3I6
TGTAAAAACTATGAGAATTGATCGACCCTATGAAGGGATGAATATTAAAAACGCCATTGGTTTAACAAAAGCTCAGAAAAACACGTTAAAAGCTCTAGGTGCAGTAGAAAAGGAGTAAGGGTAGCATATGCGCGTTCAGCCGTCAGCCGTCAGCCGTCAGCCTAAAGCTCACGGCTGATAGCTGATAGCTGATAGCTGTTCGCGTAGCGTGCGCGTAGCGCTTAAGCTGATAGCTTAAGGCACCGCAATGGTTCTAGCTTCCTTGACAAATAAGCTCATAATATGCTATTATAGAAGTAGAGCTTATTCTAATAAAGCCCGGGTAAGCGCAAGAAAAATTAAGCAAAAATGTGATATGCGGCAAGGATTATGACCAAAGGATTATGACCATGGTAAGCCTTGATTATCATAACTACTGCGCTTAGTTATCACTATTTTTAATAATAATTGATTGAGTCTTGCCCTTGCCCTGTATCATACAGTTGGGGTAAAAAAAAGTGGCGATGGAAAATACAGAATCTAACCAAAATTCTGAAGAGCAAGTAGTAGAAAATACATCTGGCGATACTAACCCCTTAGGGGACGCTCGATCCGACTCTCAGGAAACAGTAACAACTCCTGAAGAAGCTGAAGTAAAAGCTGGAGCGAGTGATGAAAATGTCGAAACAGAAAATCAAGACACTAAAGAAATTACTGCACCAGAATCTAATACAACTACTAGTGAGCGTTCTCCAGGAAAAACCGATAGAGGTTTATAATCGAGTATTTATATTCTGTGTTGATAATTGACCAACTCACCTAGGGTCATGTCACCTTTGTAATTAGGTACAGAGATCCCCCCTAACCCCCCTTAAGCAAGGGGGGAATTAGATTAAAAATTCCCCTTATTAAGCACGGAATTAGATGAAAAAGTGCTCCTGATGAAGGAGAGAATTAGATAAAAAAGTACTCCTGATGAAGGAGAGAATTAGATAAAAAAGTGCTCCTGATGAAGGAGGAAATTAGATGAAAAAGTCCCCCTTATTAAGGGGGATTTAGGGGGATCTGAATCAGGAATTAACAAAACTGGCATGCTCCCACTCAGCCAGGGGCACTCTTCAATAAGTATTAAGAGAATGGCATGACCAATAATATCTATGCGCTGCTGGTAGCTATTGATGAATATCCCAGTCCTGTTCCTTCTTTGAATGGCTGTGTCAATGACATCCTAGAAATACAGGAATATTTGCAAGGGCGGGTCGCTGCAGATGGAGATAAACTTCACATC
>NZ_JAAHHU010000145.1:0-13242 GCF_010672095.1 Moorena sp. SIO3I6
TCTGCTCGCAGTCTGCGGTCATCTAATTTTGCTAGTAATTCACCCTTTTTGACAAAATCTCCCTCTCGCAGATCCCGTCCATTAACTTTTTTGAGATAGGTGATAGTTCCTGAGGTTTGGAAGGTCAGGTGTTTGCCTCGCACTGCTGAAACGAAACCATTGCCAAAGACTAACTGTTGCAGTGGATAAATTTTGACTGGGGTGGCTCGTACAGGTAACCGGTTAGGTTCAGCTGGGGCTGCTGTGATGGTGTTTTGTGATACCTCGGGATTAGGTTGGGACTGTTTGAAAGCGATCGCACCCAATGCTATAATACCGACACCCAGCAGTAACAAAGGCCACATCGGTCGCTTTTTGCGGGAGGGATGGGCGGGGGTATTGGTTGCTTCTCTGGCAGCTTCCGTTTCTAGTTCGGGTAATGGGTCTTGTGGTTGCTGTTCAACTCCTTGATCAATGTCTTCTTGAATTGGTTGAGGTGAGGACAAGTGCTTTTGAGGCAAAGGATTTGATTTCATTATTGATTTCCTGTAGCATCAAGTCTTAAGTATTTTTGGGTAGCTTAGTATAGGGATATCGCCTGTCACCAAGGAGTCTGTTTCTAGAGAAATGCCACAGGCGCGCATCAGAACAAGCAGATATCTACCATATATCTGTTGGAGCAACCGTGCCATAAACCCGTAGTATAGGATTACCGGAAGTTTTGTCAAGTATACAGCCTCAAAACTTCTATTGAAACAGGATAAGTACTAAAAGCCAGGGATAAGATTATTTTATTGGAGTAGGGAGTAGGGAGTAGGGAGTAGGGAGTAGGGAGTAGGGAGTAGGGAGTAGGGAGTAGGAGCGGTTATCCCTCTATAGGCTTTCATCTGTACGCTAGACGGGATAAATTAATGGCTGCATTTAAATTTAGGTTAATTTGTAAACAAATCACAAATCATAAATTAACCCCACCAGTGTTTTAAACCAGCGGGGTTTGCTGAGGATTAATTGAAACTAATTACAAGAATTCAATTCCTTGATTCAAAAGGTTAATTCTGAGGATTTGATAGCTGAATGCTTACGTTCACCAGACTAAAAAATACCATCACTAATTCGGCTCTTTGCAAATAATGTATTGATGTCGGTGGTCAGTGAAATAGCTCCACATGCGGCGCATGTCGTTAGTCGAAGTATTAAACTTAATATCGATGTCATTCACTCCAGTGACATACCAGCGTGACCATGAACCATTGAACCAACGAATTTTATAGGCAACAACATCACCCTTCAAATTCTTATTGTCGATCTCAGTATTGAGTCCTTTATCCCATCCTTGAGCTTTGCCTTTTGGTAGTAGAGGCGATTTGTCAGATCCTACCAATTTACAAACTGCTTGAGTGCCAAGTTCATGGTGAATGCAGTCACGTCGACGACAGTTATTAGCTGCAAAGGACGGCTCGCCTGGAAACATGGTTATTGCTGTAAGAACGAAATAATTGAAACCGATCAAGAAACTCTGTTTTAGCTTACTCATGATTGTAGTTTGCTCTTTACTTCAATTAGTAACTCATGGATGCAAATCGGGTGAAAAATATCACCGACGCTGAACTATTATCTTTGCTAGAACTATTTGGGTTTGGAAAAAAATCCTAAATAAGTCAGATCATCTAAACATCAAGGGGCTCAAATCAATTAATTCTAAAATCTAGAGCCTCTTAATAAGCAAGCACCATGATCTGACCCATCCAAGCCAACTAGTCTAAGCATGGATGTAACTAATGATAAAAATCCCTAGGAACTTAAGCTGCGCGCTCTAAGGATAGTGTTCATTGTTGATTATTATCCCCAGATGGGGGTCTTTTCTTTTACTGCTTGAGGTTGGTAGCTATGAAAACAATGAACTAGTTAACATTGATGACTGATTTATTTTCCAACAACACTATTACATATAAATCCGGAATAATTGACATAATTCACGTAAACTTTACTCAATATTTAAACTAATAAAGGGTTTATGAAAAATATTTTGATAAGAGATAATTCAGAAGATATAGCATTTACAAATAGGTCATAAACAATATTGCTGATTTCTGATAACATCAAAAACTATTCGGAGCTCTTTCCTACTGTTCCCAGATCCGCTGTTCCCTGTTCCCTGTCTTGATGCAGTCCTATACATCTCAAATAAAAACGCTATACTTGGTAACCTAAGATGCATTTAAATTTCCACCTCAAGTAGCGTGACCTACGGTCAATCGCGTAGTGTGGCCAACGGCAAATCGTTCCCGTAGCGTGACCAACGGTTAATCCACTTGTGCAAAAGCCGGTCTACCCTCTGACCATCTCCCCATCTCCCCAAAGGGCCCCTATTCACAATTTAAATGTGTGAATAAGGGCTGTTCGATTATTGATGTTGACAGAATAGGACTTAGAGACTGTTTATAAAGTAAATCTTAAGACAGCTGAAATCGCTGACTATTGGTGGGTTAGGGCGGACAGCTCTTTTAATCCGAAGTTCCCGACTCCCGACTCCCGACTCCCGACTCCCTGATAAACCAAAGACACTATTGGCGAAGTCTCTGGTTAACGGTCAACGGTCAACGGTCAACAACAAACTAGATCGGGTACTGACTTTTAACACAGGAGTACCCATTTACCACTAACCTGTACCCGTTAGCAAGAAACGGGTACAGGTTTCTCCTATAGTAGTACTCGTTTCTCGTTAACCAGCTTGTAGGGTGGGCAAAAACAGTTTGGTTGTTTTGAGTATTCTAGATCAAAGAAGTTTGCCCACCCTACTGACTCTACTGAGATCAGCTTGTAGGGTGGGCAAAAACAGTTTGGTTGTTTTGAGTATTCTAGATCAAAGAAGTTTGCCCACCCTACTGACTCTACTGAGATCAGCTTGTAGGGTGGGCAAAAACAGTTTGGTTGTTTTGAGTATTCTAGATCAAAGAAGTTTGCCCACCCTACTGCTTAACCCTCAACCTTCAACCCTTAGACCAAACTTGGTACAAGACTGGT
This sequence comes from Moorena sp. SIO3I6, assembly GCF_010672095.1. Taxonomy (NCBI): domain Bacteria; kingdom Bacillati; phylum Cyanobacteriota; class Cyanophyceae; order Coleofasciculales; family Coleofasciculaceae; genus Moorena; species Moorena sp. SIO3I6. The sequence continues at coordinate 3,004 of NZ_JAAHHU010000145.1, forward strand.
GAGATGGGGATACAGAGGAAAGCGATCGCATAACTGTGCCACACGCTGCCGACATTGATTTGCCACTTGCTCATCCTCTGGATTCAGTAAGCGATCGGCAATAATATTACCAATCTCAGTAAATTCTGCCACTCCCATGCCCCGGGTAGTCATGGCTGGGGAACCTAGGCGCAAGCCACTGGTCACAAAGGGCGACTCTGGGTCAAAGGGAACAGTATTTTTGTTAGCCGTAATCTTGACACCGCTCACCAGTTGGTCAGCTCGCTTACCTGTCATACCAATAGAGCGCAAATCTACCAGTAATACATGGTTATCTGTACCACCAGAAACAATCTTTAACTCCCGGTTTTGCAGTGCCCTTGCCAAAGCCTTAGCATTTTCAATCACGTGGGCAGAATAGGTTTTGAATGCTGGGGTCAAGGCTTCCCCAAACGCAACAGCTTTACCAGCAATCACATGTTCCAACGGACCTCCCTGAGTTCCCGGAAACACTGCCTTATCGAACTTTTTACCCAAATCCGATTGATTGGTCAGAATCAAGCCACCCCGTGGACCACGCAGGGTCTTGTGAGTGGTAGTAGTGACCACATGGCAGTGAGGAAGGGGGTTAGGGTGATGACCAGTGGCAACTAAACCAGCAATGTGAGCCATATCCGCCATCAGGTAGGCATCCACTTCATCAGCAATGGCGCGGAATTTTTCAAAGTCAATGATTCGGGGATAAGCGGAATAGCCACAAATAATCAGTTTGGGACGCTCTTTCAGAGCAAGTTCCCGAATCTGACCATAGTCCAATTGCTCAGTCTCCTGGCTGACACCGTAGTGACACACCTCAAACCATTTGCCCGACACATTCACCGGTGACCCATGGGTGAGGTGTCCGCCATGGGACAAATCCATCCCCATAATCTTGTCACCAGGTTTTAGTAAGGCTAAAAATACCGCAAAGTTCGCTTGAGCGCCAGAATGGGGCTGCACATTTGCATGAGCAGCACCAAAAAGTTCTTTAGCACGGTCAATCGCTACTTGTTCGACTTTGTCAATGAACTCACAGCCGCCATAGTAGCGCTTTCCGGGCAATCCCTCAGCATATTTGTTAGTTAGCACTGAGCTTTGTGCTGCCATCACCGCTGGGGAGGTGAAGTTCTCACTAGCAATAAGTTCCAGATGCTCCCGTTGACGTTGGAGTTCTTCTCCCAGATAGGTTGCTATCGTGGGATCGGTTTCAGCGATAAAATCTAAGTTAGTTTGAGTCACTTTCTTTACTTCTAGGATCGATCACGTTTGGTAATTGACACAACAACCTTAAAGGTCTATGTGCTTACAAAAAATCCTCTGAGGGAATAAAGCCCCGTCTAGGCAAGAGCGGGGAACAAAAACTGAGGTAGCGCTTTCATGCAGGGGTTGATCCCATCAGCGACTACCAGCAGCTAAATAGCAGCTTTAGTCGCCCTGAAGATTTTTTGGCAGGTGGTTTGTTTGGACACGACCCTTAAACAGGACTTACCCAGTAACTCTACCTACTACAGGGTGGGTTATATACGCACCCTATTACTTATCCCTACTACTTATCCCTACTACTTATTCCTACTACATATGGGCGTTTAATGCCCAGTTTTTCGCCAGCTTTCCAAAAGTCCTGTCAAACAATACATTGGTAAGGATGAGCTGAAAGCTTGAGTTTGAAACGATTCAGAGTCAGATTAAGCCAAGTTTTAGCCAAACTTAAAGTTTTTATTATATTATTAAAAGTTATAGTATTATCTAAATAATGCAATACCTAGCATCTAGAGTATCGAATAAGATAGGAATAGCATTGAACAACAGTTCTAATCAACAGCACTAATAAACAAAACTTAAGCACTAAGCTGATTAGTTAATAGTTTCAGGATGAGTATGGGTGGTATAGTGAGCAAATAAACACCAGTAAACACTGTTTCCTATCCTTCAGTCTGCTGTTGAGAAGAAATAAAAGAATCATGCTTCGGCATCAGCCCTGATAGTGTAATGGGATTAGTGCTATGTTAGTCATTCTAACGGACAACCAAGTAATTTCCCCCGACCTTGTCTGTCAATGTTGTTTACTGGCTGACCCAAGTGGTCAACCTCGCTGGCATCAAGGCAAATTGGTCTGTGGTCATGTGCTCAAGAAGCTCAGTGAGAAGCAAGCTCAACAGTATGAGTGTGAAATGGGCTTCCGTCTGGTCAATATGGATTGACTTTTCTAGTAAGCGATCGCGTAGCGTGACATGCAGGTCAATCCCATTTCAGGTCGCTCAGGGGTAGAGTGTTGTGCTGCGCTATGCTGAATAGTAGTTAGTTTACCCTTTATCTGAACATCTTCAAGGAGAAAGCACCATGACTTGGCGCGGGTCAACAGATGTTAAAGACCGGATTTTTGCAGCCCTTGCATATCTACTCCCTCTAATTGTAGTTTTGCCCTTTGGTCAATTTTTGCTAAGACAGTTTCCCATTCTGGGCATTATTTACCTGCCACTACAACCGTTAATTTCAATTTACTACCGTTTGCCGTTGGCGGGGTTAATTATTTTCTTTGTTTTGTTCTTAGCCGTAGTCAGAAACCCACAAATCAGCCATTTTGTTCGCTTTAACACCATGCAAGCGATTCTTTTAGACATTCTTTTAGTTTTGGGTTTTCTATTGTTGCCAATTTTAGTCCAAGCACTAGGGGTTAACTTGCTAACAGAAACCTTATATAATATAGTATTTTTAGGAATCCTTGCCGCCTGCGGCTACTCCATGATTCAATCATTGATGGGTCGTTACGCAGAAATACCAAGCCTTAGTCAAGCCGTTTACAGCCAAGTTCCCTAGTCTTGCCTAGTCTTGGCCTGTGAAGGGCGTGAGCTCACCGTATTTTCCAACTGACCAATTCCCTCAATTTCCACCCGGACGCGATCGCCAATTTCCATTGGTCCTACCCCTTTGGGTGTACCCGTAAGGATCACATCTCCTGGTACTAAGGTCATCACCTGGGAAATGTAAGATACCAAAACATCTGGCGGAAATACCATTTGACTAATTAAAGCTGATTGAACTGGCTCAGGGTTGTCATTCAGAAATGTCTGCAATTTTGCCCCAGCACTCAACTCCCGGACTATCCAGGGTCCAAGGGGACAAAAGCTATTAAATCCCTTAGCCCTGGTCCATTGGGCATCCCGCTTTTGTAAATCCCGAGCCGTTACGTCATTAGCGATCGTATAACCCCAAATTTTGGATTGAGCTTCGTCTGGTGTGCAGTCTAAGCAATAGTCACCGATTACCAGTGCTAACTCTCCCTCATAGTCTACTCGCTGAGACTGAGGCGGATACTGGATGGCTTGAGAGTCAGGAATTATAGTGGTAGGGGGTTTAAGAAACAGTAAAGGTTCCTCAGGAACTGATGTTCCCAATTCCGCTGCGTGTTCAGTATAGTTTTTCCCTACAGCCACGATTTTAGTTGGTGCACACGGAGCCAGCAATTGATAGCTTTCTGGTTCCAACTCTAAATCTATGGGTTGTCCTTGTAACCAAGGTGGTGCATCCAGCACCTGAATAGTGCGGGTCACCTGTAACAAGCCGTAGTAGGTCTGTCCTTTAGAAGATTTAACTCGGACGTAGCGCTGTGTCATAACAATAGATGTTCCTTGATAATATTACCAAAATTCTCTACTTTACCTAAATTAGTCCTGAGTTGGCAGTACGTCAGTACTGAGTACCGATAACAGATTGTCCTTAACAGTACAATAGATAACAAGCTGCATTCATACATAGCATCTTCTAGTAGTGTCTGGTGGTGTATAGTGTTATTCCCCTTTGACGAATGTACTTTCTTTGAGCACCACTTAATTGAAATTTAATTGAAATTGGTTGCACAAGGGGTTAAAATGGTGAAGGGGTAATGCTTGTCAAGTATTCATATCAAAGTATTGAGATAAAAGTATTCAGATAAGTGTAACAACCCCACACACTTACCGATCCGGTAACTGTCCGCTTGAGTAGCGGTAGATCAATTCCTTGCTTCTTTAACTATCCAGTAGCAAGCAACTCAATTACCCAACCTTTAACCATACCTTCGGTGAGGGTCAAGGAAAGCTGATTGTTAGTGCTGATTGTTAGTGCTGATTGTTAGTGCTGTCCATCGGATAAAAAGAAGCCAACTTGTCCATAAGGAGATTAATACCAGTGCAAAACACTTACGAAATGATGTATATCCTGCGTCCTGATTTGGGCGAGGAACAAGTAGATCAAGCTATCGGCAAATACCGAGACCTGTTGCAGGAACTCGGTGGAGAGCAAATCGAGATTCAGCATCGTGGCAAGCGTCGTTTAGCCTATCCCATTGATAGGTACCGGGAAGGGATTTATATCCAAATGAACTATAATGGACCAGGTACCCATGTGGCCAAGATTGAGCGAGCAATGCGTCTAAGTCAAGATGTGATTCGCTACCTGACCATTAGACTCGAATCATCTCCAGCTCCTAAACCAGAACCAGCAGAAGTTGAAGCTTGAACTCTCGGTATTCTAGGGGGTAATAGGTAATGGGTAACAGGTAATAGGTAATGGGTAGTTGACGATTACCTATTTCCTGTAGACTCTTTGCTGGCTACAAAACACTAACGATTAAAGACTAAGGACTAAGGAGTATCGATAAATTCAGTTCTTGGAAAGGTTCGGAATCTGGCTTAATCTCAATTTGATTCGGTTGAGCCGATTCACCATTAATCAGTAAATTATACTTACCCTGCTGCAACCCTTCTAAATAAAAGACCCCAGCACCGTTGGTAATCGAAAAAATCGATTTTCCTGAATCAACTGGTACTGCTTCTACCTTCGCCCCCTCCACCGCTTCTCCCGCAGCATCAGTGACTACACCTGCAAACGTGTAGGATAGTACCATTGGCACAGTAACTGGAGTATAGCTACCGGGCACCACCTCCACTGCATAAGCTGATTCCTCAGGTTTCCAGTCGATGGGATATCCGGCAGGGTCAAGGTCGAGGCGATAGGTGTCAGGGTCGAGTTTGACAAAAATCCCATTGTTGCGAATGTCTGGTCGAAAAGAGGTTATAGATTTATTATTCAGCAGTAAAAGTAAATCCGGCTCTTCGAGGTAAATCTCTTCCCCTGTATCTCGTTTACCATTGCCATTGTTGTCAAAGAAAGGCTGAATTAACAATCCCCCTCGGCTGCGTAAGCGGTCAAAGCGGGTGTCGGCAGCGCTAATCCCTGATTGGACATTGATATTGGGAGAAAGTTCAATCCTGAAGGTGCTGCCATCAGAGGTAGTAGATATTTCTTGATAACGTAACCGCAATACTAATCCGGGAATCACCGCACTGGAAGCTGAGGCAATCAATCCATTACCGCGAGAACCAAAGCCATAGGCGAAATCCAAGTCCCAGAGATATCGACCATCACTAAACTGTTGTTGAGAACGATAGCGCCAAGCTAAGCGAGCCAGGTGATCATCACGGTTATTGGAATCCCGGGTTTCGTAACCCAGTAGCAGGGAATGTCCTTTAGAGGCACTGCTATCGGACAAATAATAGATCAGTTCTGAATTGGTAGTGATTTCATTGCCTCGATGGGAGAGTATCAGACTTCCCAGGTTAGACCTCAAACTCCAGCGCAAGTTATTATTGGTGTCGATGTCAGCACTGGCAGAGAGTGAGAAATCTTGGCTAGTGTGGGAAATGCTCATACCAGCAGCTAAGGCTTCCTCCCGAGTGTTTCCACTGGCTCTCAAGGTTAAACCACGAAAGACTTGCCAGTTGACCCGAAACCGCTGGGCTAGACTATCACTGTTGAAGTTAAAGCTCAGCTTAGGAGAGGGTTGGAAGTTAATACTGGCATCATAGTCTATCTCCTCATCCTCTGTACCCAAAAGAGCCGACACTTTTACCTTTAAGGGAAAGCCAGCAGGTTGATAGAATAGTTCCCCTAACCCCAACACTGACTCGTCGTAAACCACCCCCATCCCCAAGGTCAGGTCTTCTGTGACTCCTAAGCGATAGGCAATTCCCCCCCGCACGTCTATAAACTCACCGAAGAAATTCCCATTCTGGCTCGATTCTCGACTCAAGCCAGTGGAAACAACTAAAGCAGAGGCTCCCTTGGTCAATTGACCCGGTAGAGTAGAGAATTTGGCCTCTCGAATTTCCGGTTCCGCAGTAAGCTGTCCATCTGGGTATAGAAAGACGCGATAAGTATTGCTACCGCCTCGTCCAGTTATGACATTTTCAAAGCGGTAAACCCCAGAGGAGTCCACTAGGATTTCATCCACCACTACATCATTAAAACCTTGGGTCAGCTGGACTAATGTACCCGGTTCAGCTTCCCCAGTAACCCTGCGTCTAATGTCATTGGCTTGCAACCGTTGGCTAGGATTAAATCCACCTCTTGATGAGGGTGGGGTAAATCCCCAGCGCTGGATAGTGGTCGCACCCCAATATTGACCTGTTCCTTGACTTCGCCAAAAGGTGGGCTGGGAACCTAGGACAAAATCCGCTGCATCGGTTTGGCGAAAATACTGGGCTTCCTGTAACCGAAACGTCCCGGTATCGGTTAAATCCGGTTGGCGAGTCCTCAAAAACCAGCTACCTCCTAATAAGGTGCCGACGGTGGTAAATTCTCCACTATAGTTAGTGGAATTAGACACGGAACTGCTACCACCCCCTCTGCCACTAATATTTACCCGTTGTCTGATCGCGGATATGCTAAAGGCAGGGGCATCAATCTCAGATAATCCTTCCAGTACGACTGGGATTTCTGGAGTTCGCCGACCTTTGGGCCGCATATTCAACCAGGGGGGATTAAACCTAATCGCGTATTCAATCATGTCAAACTCCGTCGGAACTCCTAGAAGAGTTTGGATGGTTTTGACGGGAATGACTAATCCTAATTCTGGGTCCGTTGGTAATTCTTCTGGATTGATGCGGGTGACTAAACCAGGCGATCGCACTTCTAATTGACCATCTTCTAAGGGTTTGACATCTAATTTCAAGCCCTTAATCACATCATCTAAGGGAATCAGCCACTTTTCAAAATTAATTGCCTGGGAACCATCTTCAAATCCCCGCACTAAGGTACTAGGAATCACATTCTGTTTTCCCAGATTTACCCCCACAGGAAGAATAATCAATTGATCACTATCGTTTCGCCTTGGGCTAGAGGTAGTGGCGGCGACTTCCGGTTTTGGTATTTCAGGTGCTAGTGTTTGGGCAACAACGGAAGTTATGGTAATCAAAGAAGACAAGAGAGTTGTTACAGCTAGATAAGCTAGTGAAATAATTTTCATCCAACACCTATGAGCTGACTAAATGCTGACTAAATTTTTTAAGGGAAACTACATACAGACTTTCCAATTTGGTCAGATCTAACAGTAACTAAGGGGTTTGATACATCTGGTTTATTGCAGTAGCACTCCTATTCCATTATTACCCGTATTTTTCTCCACCTTAATTAACTTCACTGAATTTTTAAATTCGGTATCTTTCCGGATGTATCCAGTTATGAAATTAGGAAACAATATAATTACAAAAAAATTACAAACAAACAGTTTATTTCCACCAGATAAAGGACATGAGAAACCAATTCGGTAAATCCTTATTTATTTCCGCATTGACTGCTTTAGGTGTTGCTGCTGGTGCTACCAGTGCCTTTGCTCAGGTACCTCCTGGTCCTCCTGCTTCTGCTACTATAGAGCAGGAGTTTGAATTTGAGGGCACAGTAGAGGGAACCTGTTCTTTTATAGATGTTCAACCTGGTACTCTAATAAACCCTGCTCCCGAAGTATTAGCTGTTCTTAACCCAGGTGATGCTGCTACAGGTTTGATGGTTTGTAATACCCCATCAACTGTCTCTCTTGGAGACTTGATGGCGATGAATCCTCTATCTGAAGAACTTTTAGACACCGCCGAGACCTACAACTATGGAGTTTATTTTGTTGAGATTGATGGTCCAACAACTGGCGATATCGAGCGTAATATGGGAGAACATGCAGCATAACCACTAAATTTACCTCCTAGCAAATTCGAGGTTGAAGCTGACATGTTGCTCGAGGTAATTTTACCCCTTAAATGCGGTGATTACGCCTTTAAGTTTACGGTTACAGCTACAGCTAACTAAACTCAACTATTGGCTGGAAGCCATCCACCTATCCCCCTAGGTAATTGATGTTACTGCAATTAACCTCTATATTTTTAGTTGTCTCCGTGGGAATCGGCTTGAGCAGATTTTTACTACGGAGACTTTACCAACAAACCGTTGATTTATAATAATCTAACATCAGCTAATTATTCTGTCAATATCTATAGCAATTAATGGGTTGAGGGACATTTTTTGAGGGAGCAGGGAGCAGGGAGCAGGGAGCAGGGAGTAGGGAATAGGGAGTAGGGAGTAGGTAAAAAATATTGTTTACCTCATTACTTATGATAACTGCTATATAAGCATTCAGCTACATGGGAGCATTCAGCTACTAATAACTAGTAATTAATAAAAAGTAATAATTAGATAAATGTTCTCTATTTTTGGTAATAATCTGGATGGTAACAGGGGAATAACACGGATATAAAACCGTAACGTTATCCCAGACAATTACCATGTCAAAACAACTGATTAAATCCCTAGTCATTATTACGATAACTGCCTTGGGAATAGCCGCTAGAGGGTATCTATAAAAAAAAGATTAAAGAAAGAAGCTGGTGAGACTTGAAGATGAGAAGTGATTAGAAGAGCGAGTGAGTGAAGTGAATGAATCGCAAAGCTTATCCAACAGACCTTAGGGACAAGCAGTGGGTTCTAATTGAACCCCTGCTGCCTGCAGCTAAATCGGTAACAGGGCGAGGTCGCAAACGAACAGTAATCAGAGGAGAAATAGTCAACGCTATTCTGTATTGGAGCCGGAGTGGCTGTGCATGGGAACTACTTCCTCACGACTTCCCTCCACCCAAAACAGTTTATAGTTCAGGACTTACTTGCGTAAGTCCTGTCTCCATGACGTACATAGACAGTGACACCAACGCGAGGTACAATGCCCATACTTACACCACCACGGTTATTCTGGGAATGTTCCAGATTTTCTGTGAAAATCACTGCCCGATATTCCCCTTTCTCCATACTAGGAGGAAAGCGGTAAATCATTCGGATGCGGCGAGTTACTCCTGGTTCTACTACCAATTCACGAGGGGAGAATTGTAGATAAGGGGTTAAATCATTAGAGCTAGATTCCAATGCCTCAAACCCATTTTCATCGTAGGTGAAAGGTGTGGCATAGACACGGGCTCGAAATGCTTTATTACTGCGATTGGTGACGTTGATGATACCTCTGGCTTGACCTCGTTCTGCTTCTTCTTCAATAACTAAGGGAGAAACTTGAACCTGAGCTTTAGCTAATCCGGGAAATAGCACCAGTGCAGATAAGGCGCAGCTACCTAAATAGGTTATTAAATGTTGATTGAGTTTAATCATTTCTAGGGAATAGGGAATCGGGAATCGGAACCCACCCCTAACCCCTCCCAGGAGGGGAACGGGAATCGGGAATCGGGAACAGGGAACAGCGGATCTGGGAACAGGGAATAGGGAATCGGGGACAGGGAACAGTAAATAGGTAAAAATATGTGTGTATAATTAATATTAAAAATTTTATATTTATATCTATTTAAGCTATATTTATCGATAAGATAATTTGTAAGCATATGCGCTAAGCGCACGCTACGCGAACAGCCGTTGGCCACGCTACGCGCATATGCTGATAGCTGAATGCTTAGGATAATTTAGTAAACAGCGATATACTTTAATCTATTGTTGACTAATTTTATGGTAATAGGTATGGTAAAAATTAAGGATTTTTATATAGTATGTTTTTTAAACAATCGTTATAAATACGGATATAGCAATGCTAAGTCATTTGTAAGTAGTCACACAATAACAATTACCTGTTTTACAAAATAAAAACTATGATTTTGTAAGCATTACCGAGAATGGGAAGAGGTAATTTATTTTGTAATGATAATTAAACAATACTTCCCTTAAAATCGTCCTGAGTGCTAACTACTGATAAATTAAGCGATGATCACAGAATATTCAAGTTCAATCCTGACTTAGGCAACAAAAGCAGGAAAAGGTTGATATGTAATCCCTTTGCTCTGACACCTATGCCAGCATGATAGTAACGGACATTGCCTCAAATCAAGAAATTTCCAGTTGGAATCGGCAAACCTATCAACGTTTGAA
>NZ_JAAHHU010001450.1:0-1266 GCF_010672095.1 Moorena sp. SIO3I6
CAACGATTTTGTCCCAAGTAGACAAACACTTCTTGCATCAGGCGGTAGTACAAGTCTTCATCTTTCTGAAATTGGACTTCTACGAAATAAATGGGGTCACCGTCCCGTTTGGGGAGAAATACGCCGTCGGTGCGTTTGGCGAGTTCTTTGAGTTGGACGGCCTTAAAATTCTAGTTTTGTGCTAGTTGAGAGTTTTCTTCCAGGAGTTCAAAGAAAGTACCAGGGAGGGTTTGGAACACTTTATAAAATAGGCTGTCAGTGCGCATTGGTTAGCATTGGAAGGAACTGGTATTTGGGTTATCTGGCCAATATTATCATCGGTTGGTGTTATTTTTTGATATTATTTTTTTATAATGGCAAAGGTGTGCGCCCATATATAAAGTGCTCTTCTGATATCGAGTCCGCCTCAGCAGTTGAACTATCAGTAAGTCTTGCGGAGTAATTTGGTGGGCAAAGGGAAAAGGGGGTATTTGATGAATCTATTGGTAAAGTTTCCCCTTGCCCACCCTACGAGCTCTGCGATCGCCTCAGTTCTAGACGCTTAACTTGTGCCTGATATTGTCTTCTCTCCCAGACAGCTTTTTCTATCTCTTCTTGGGTACAGTCTAAACGTTGACAAGTATCTGTTAACCAGATTACTTAAGGTAGCTTTCCAGAAAGAACAGCCGCCAGAGTGGGCGTGACAAAAGTTTTTAGAGAAATTCAACTACTTGCCGCCCTTGGATTTGCGACGTAATTCTGTACTGATCGGAGCAATAGCAGAACAGCAAAAAAAATACAAGAATTATTTACAAAAAGTGGCAAAGCTGGGAAAGCTGGGACAGGAGTGGGTTTGGGAACAGCTTTGCTTGGAATTAGGGGTTTAGTTGTGACCGTCGTGCTATTAATTCTATTTCCACTATTTACCACTGCTATACCTGAGTCAGTTCAGGAGTATGATAATTTAGTAATTAAAATCAGCTCAAATCTTTTCTTATGACTAAAACTGGATTATTAATGCCAGGATTTGGAGGTGCAATTGCCACAACAGTTTCAGGTGTTATTGATTTGATAAAACAGGGTCATGTTAAAAAGTATGGCATGATTAGCGAAAAGCCAATTGATGATCGCACGTTAGGTCAAATTGCAGGTGCACCCGAGATTGAAGAGCTAGAAGTTGGGGGCTGGGATGCTGTTGATGCGACGATCGGTGATGCTATGAAATTACATGGTGTCTTGGAAGAGTGGCAATATAATCTGGTCTCACCCAATCTCAAGCTCCTTCGT
>NZ_JAAHHU010001451.1:0-1266 GCF_010672095.1 Moorena sp. SIO3I6
CGCTGGAATTAGAACAACAACAACAAGCCCTGGATATAGCCAACCAGATGGCAGAGAAACCAGGAACATTAGCTATCTATCTCCAAGAGTTAGCCTTACTAGTCTTTGAAGATTGGCTGGAAAAACGAGAGCCAAGTTTACGGCTAGAACGGGCAGCTAATGGGTTAGGATACTCGGGATTATATCAAGCTATTTCCCAAGCTATTAATGCTGTGTGTAATCTACAGGTAGGAGATTTCAAGATTTGCCTTATTCCTAGCTTTGGATTTAGTGACCCCTTCGTAACTATGCCTGAAGGGATTGTTACTATTCCCCAATTCACTGCTCATTTTTATGTTGTGATTGCCATTGATGATGACTTAGGTATTGCTGGGATTAAAGGGGTAAATCGATACGACCAGTTAGTCAGAGATATTAGTAATCTAGTTGTTGGCTCTGATCATAATTACGAGCTCCCTTTATCTAGGTTTACTATGAGTGGAGACGACTTACTACTGGATTTACAATGTCTCTCTCCTGAGGAAATTCCTTTACCAGAAATACCACAGCCTGAGCCTAATTATGTTAGAGACGTAATCGAAATCCTGAATCAACGGGCGATTGATGTGGGACAATGGTTATATAATCAAATTGATGACCTAGCTCAAGAGTTATCTTGGCAGCTATTACCAGCACCTTCCCCAGCCTTGCGGTTTAGTCGTATCCCAGCCCAAGAATTAGCTGAGATTATAACTATTATTGATATCGAAATTCCTGCTGCCGCTGTCCGTAGTTATCGAGAATTCCAACTAGCTGGAATTCCACTGCGCCTTTATGCTATAACTTGGCCATTACCTCAGTCTGAACCAGAGGGAGATTGGACTATAGTGCTAATCCTGGGAGCTAGCCCAGGTAATACTCCACCTTCGGGAATAAAATTACGTATTACTGATTTTACTATGGTCTTGGATCAGCAGGAATTGAGCACTAATGAGGACTATTTATTTACTCAGTTTGTGGGGGCTAATCATGAAAAGTTTCTAGCTACAATTACCACTGCTGATGAAACAGCACAAACGTCGATGTTGTTTGAATTTAAAGGGAGTAGGGAGTAGGGAATCGGGAATCGGGAATCGGGAATCGGGAATCGGGAATCGGGATTTCATGTAGGGTGGGCAGTGCATCAGTTAGATTGATGTTTTTCTAAAGGGCATTGTTAGGCACTGCCCACCAGCAGATTAATCACTAGTGAGAGGTAAGTAAGATGAAAAGTGCATGTCGGTGGGC
>NZ_JAAHHU010001452.1:0-1265 GCF_010672095.1 Moorena sp. SIO3I6
CCTACTCCCTACTCCCTACTCCCTACTCCCTACTCCCTACTCCCTACTCCCTACTCCCTACTCCCTACTCCCTACTCCCTACTCCCTACTCCCTACTCCCCTACTCCCTACTCCCTACTCCCTACTCCCTACTCCCTACTCCCTACTCCCTACTCCCCTACTCCCTACTCCCCTACTCCCTACTCCCTACTCCCTACTCCCTACTCCCTACTCCCTTATAAAAAAGTAATCAGCATTTTTATGACATGAAAATAGCAATTGTTAATGATTCAATGATGGCAGTAGAGACCCTGCGGCGTGTCTTGATGGTGGTTCCAGACTATAAAGTAGCTTGGGTTGCTAGTGATGGTGCCGAAGCTATTGCCAAATGTGCCAAAGATCTCCCAGACTTAATTTTGATTAATTTGACAATGCCAGTAATAGATGGGGTTGAGGCAACTCGCCAGATCATGAAACATTCTCCCTGTGCGATTTTAGTGGTAACCGCTAGCGTCCAGCAGAATTCATCTAAAGTATTTGAAGCCCTTGGATATGGAGCCTTAGATGCTGTCAGCCTGCCAGTTTTGGGCACTCGCGGTAACCCAGACGCTGCTCAAGAACTACTTACTAAAATTGCTACCATTGGTAAACTGATTGGAAAATCCACCCGAAATTCAAAATCCCCAGCCCGAAATTCCCAACTCCATCTTCCGCCGTTAATCGCAATTGGTGCTTCTACTGGAGGACCAAAGGCTCTAGCAACGATTCTCTCCAGCATACCAGCAAGTTTCAGTGCAGCAATTGTGATTGTCCAGCATGTAGATGTGCAGTTTGCTTCAGGATTAGTGGAGTGGTTGAATCATCAGACACCCTTGGTAGTCCAACTAGCGTCTGACGGTAGCCGTCCTGAAGTAGGGAAAGTATTGATTGCTGGAACCAAAGACCACCTGTTTTTAACATCGAATTTGAGGTTAACCTATACCACCAAACCCAGTAATTATCCCTACCGCCCCTCCGTAGATGTTTTTTTCAAAAGTGTAGCCGAGTACTGGAAGCGCAAAGGCACCGCTGTCTTGTTAACTGGCATGGGTAGAGATGGAGCTGAAGGGCTAAAACTGTTGCGCTCTAAAGGTTGGCATACTATTGCCCAAGATAAAAGCAGTTGCGTGGTTTATGGGATGCCGAAAGCAGCAGCAGAGTTGAAGGCGGCGGTGGAAATTTTGCCCCTAGACGCGATCGCACCTGCCCTAATCAAAGGATTCGCGTTTAAGCCTTAGCTAAATTCC
>NZ_JAAHHU010001453.1:0-1260 GCF_010672095.1 Moorena sp. SIO3I6
AGGGGGAAGCATTGGTCAGTAAATCTAGAGATGAATTTATCCTATATAGAAATGCTTACCCCCAGCAATCTGATCAGGTACTACGATTAGTCCCTACTAAGATTAGTTCACAAAAGCCACAGAAAGAGAAATTGCCGAAGAGCCGAAGGAATTGGCTTGAGCGTCAGTAATGGTTTCAGCCAGACTATCCTTACCAACAGCATCAGCGGTAGCTTCAGCAGTAGCGGCGTTGCCCCGAACCCTCACAAGAGACTCAAAGCGCTCTTTGATATTGACCCTTTTATTGATATCAATGTCCTTGAAATCGCGGAAGAATACACGTCCGGAGAATCCTGCGCCAATGATGTTAGTTTCTTCGTTAACAACTTCGATGTGATTTAGGTCAGAAATATTCATGGTTGGTCTGCTCTTTGGTTAGTTTTATGTTACTCAACAACTTGGTTGTTGTTACTTTTAGTCTACCGCTTCTTATTCAATTTGTCTCACTTGTCAAGCCAATTTGGCGGAAACTTGATTAAGTTTGGTAGGTGGGTTAGGTAGGTGGCTAAGCAAATGCTTAATCCTAGCAATCTTAGTAGGGAATACGGTTTAGTCCCTACTAAGATTTAGTCCCTACTAAGATTAGTCGACAAAAGCCACAGAAAGAGAAATTGCCGAAGAGCCGAAGGAATTAGCTTGAGCGTCAGTAATGGTTTCAGCCAGACTATCCTTACCTTTGGCATCAGCAGTAGCTTCAGCAGTAGCCGCGTTGCCCCGAACCTTCACAATAGACTCAAAGCGCTCTCTGATATTGACCCTTTTATTGATATCAATGTCCTTGCGATCTCTGAAGAATACACTTCCGGAGAATCCTGCACCAATGATGTTGGTTTCTTCGTTAACAACTTCGATGTGATTTAGGTCAGAAATATTCATGGTTGGTCTGCTCTTTGGTTAGTTTTATGTTACTCAACAACTTGGTTGCTGTTACTTTTATCCTACCGCTCTTACTTGAATTTGTCTGACTTGTCACGCCAATTTGGCGGAAACTTTAGCTCGACACTTTTAAGTTAGGTAGCTAACAACAACTTTGGGTTTGTTGTTACTTTTATCCT
The DNA here is from genome assembly GCF_010672095.1 of Moorena sp. SIO3I6. Classification (NCBI taxonomy): domain Bacteria; kingdom Bacillati; phylum Cyanobacteriota; class Cyanophyceae; order Coleofasciculales; family Coleofasciculaceae; genus Moorena; species Moorena sp. SIO3I6. The sequence continues at coordinate 1,095 of NZ_JAAHHU010001453.1, forward strand.
ACCGCTCTTACTTGAATTTGTCTGACTTGTCACGCCAATTTGGCGGAAACTTTAGCTCGACACTTTTAAGTTAGGTAGCTAACAACAACTTTGGGTTTGTTGTTACTTTCATCCTACCGCTCTTACTTGAATTTGTCTCACTTGTCACGCCAATTTGGCGTGACAA
>NZ_JAAHHU010001454.1:0-1259 GCF_010672095.1 Moorena sp. SIO3I6
TTAACAAATATTTAACCCTTTTCTGCATAACCTGCTAACTATAAAGGCTCCACTATCTAAGGTTTCGTCTCCGGGGGGGACCCCCAAGACCGCGCTGCCTCCCCAAGACCGCGCTGCATCGCTTTAATATGCTGACCTTGAATTGTTGAGGAAGTGTAAGCTATCGCAATTAATAACACTAGAGAAATAAGTCGTTTACCCTCAACCTTAGTCTCCTCTATATTATAACCACCTGTCTTAAAATCTCTAAACATTTCCATGCCTCGCTTCGCTCGCCAGGCTTCGCCAACGAATCAAATCTTTTTTTATAAGCTGAAATCGCCAACTCTAAGCTCTCAAGATTTGTCAGAATAAACCAGGCTTCTTTTGGGGATATTCCCTTGAGTTTACGTTGCCACTTACAAGCGACATTAAAACTTATAAACCCACGGGTCTTGGTCACTGTCTTGATGCAATAGCGAGTGGGGGAAACCACGGCAGTCGCTCATGGTTTGAAGTTACCGTAAGATAGTGGAGCCTTATTAACAAATATTTAACCCTTTTCTGCATAACCTGCTAACTATAAAGGCTCCACTATCTAAGGTTTCGTCTCCGGGGGGGACCCCCAAGACCGCGCTGCCTCCCCAAGACCGCGCTGCATCGCTTTAACTCCTTGGATAAACAAAGATAATCCTGGTGTTAAGCCTAAATTATTTAATTGAATCCAAAGATAATTTTTCACTTCGATAAATTCGTTCTTCTTAAGACGTAAGCAGAAATATACACCCAATGACTGGAGATGCTGCGCCAGCTTGAGTGAGCAAAATTCTCTATCCCCTAATAGACAAACTTTATAATTTTTTAAAAGTGGCATCACTGAAGATAGGGCAGTTTTCTGTTCATGAATATTGCGCTTACCCTAATTTGGGAAGTAATTCAAAATATATAGGAAAGGCTCTGTCTTGATGCAATAGCGAGTGGGGGAAACCACGGCAGTCGCTCATGGTTTGAAGTTACCGTAAGATAGTGGAGCCTTATTAAAAAATATTTAACCCTTTTCTGCATAACCTGCTAACTATAAAGGCTCCACTATCTAAGGTTTCGTCTCCGGGGGGACCCCCAAGACCGCGCTGCCTCCCCAAGACCGCGCTGCATCGCTTTTATCCCAAACTATACTGATCATGAGGAAATTTATCCGACTCCAATTTGTGCGGTCTATCGCTACATAAATTAATTGTTCAGTTGTAAAGTATGTTGAGAACCAGGTTTCGACAATTGGG
>NZ_JAAHHU010001455.1:0-1259 GCF_010672095.1 Moorena sp. SIO3I6
GTCCAAACTAGCAGTAGCGATAGTTTGGCCGTCTGGGCTAAAGGCGACGGTTATGAGATATTGGCTATGTCCGGTGAGGGTGTGCAGTTCTTTGCCTTGGAGATTCCACAGTTTCACGGTGTTGTCCAAACTAGCAGTAGCGATAGTCTGGCCATCTGGGCTAAAGGCGAGACTAGTGACATCTGCGCTATGTCCAGTGAGGGTGTGCAGGTCTTTGCCTTTGAGATTCCACAGTTTCACAGTCTTGTCCCAACTAGCAGAAGCGATAGTCTGGCCATCTCGGCTAAAGGCGACGCTATTGACAGGTTCGCTATGTCCAGTGAGGGTGTGCAGGTCTTTGCCTTTGAGATTCCACAGTTTCACGGTGTTGTCCCAACTAGCAGTAGCGATAGTCTGGCCATCTCGGCTAAAGGCCACGCTAGTGACAGGTTCGCTATGTCCAGTGAGGGTGTGCAGGGGTTTGCCTTTGAGATTCCACAGTTTCACGGTGTTGTCAAAACTAGCAGTAGCGATAGTCTGGCCATCTCGGCTAAAGACGAGGCTAGTGACAGGTTCGCTATGTCCAGTGAGGGTGTGCAGGTGTTTGCCTTGTAGATTCCATAGTTTCACGGTGTTGTCCAAACTAGCAGAAGCGATAGTCTGGCCATCTCGGCTAAAGACGAGGCTAGTGACAGGTTCGCTATGTCCAGTGAGGGTGTGCAGGTGTTTGCCTTGTAGATTCCATAGTTTCACGGTGTTGTCCCAACTAGCAGAAGCGATAGTCTGGCCATCTCGGCTAAAGGCGACGCTAGTGACAGTATCAGTATGTTTATCCAGGCTATTATACTGGTTGACGCCATAGAGAGATTGCTGCAACTTAGCGATCACTTGTATTCTAGTATCACCTTTTACCCTTTTTGCCTTTTGGAGTTTTCCTACTGCCCTTAAACTCTCTTTTAGAGCATCAAAGGCTTGCTTTGAGGTAAACAAGAGTTCTGAAGATTGATTCAGGGCTTTAATTTCACTTTCTTCTGCCTTTCTCGCCTGCTTACGAGACTCCAATCCAAAAACCGTTGAAGCAACTGTCCCCAATACCAACACACCAATAAACCCTACCGCTACTAACCTGCGGTTACGGGTGATTTGCTTGTGACTTCTTGCAAAGTTCTATTTCTGATTCTTTGATCGGACGGGAGCCGTTGGAAATATCCGTTTCTCCAGCACAAAACTTCTTGAATCCACCACCAGTACCAGAGACACCGACAGTAACTTGGATTTCC
>NZ_JAAHHU010001456.1:0-1259 GCF_010672095.1 Moorena sp. SIO3I6
GCTGGTGATAACGGGAATATTATTCTGGATTCTCAGCTAATCTTGATGCGCGATCGCAGTAACATCACTACCAATGCCGAAGGTGATGCCACTGGCGGTAACATTACTATCGATACTGACTTGCTAGTTGCCCTAGACAATAGCGATATCACTGCCAATGCTGAAGATAGCTTTGGGGGACGAGTGATTATCAATGCTTTAGGCATCTTTGGTACTGAATTTAGAGAACAACAAACTCCAGATAGTGATATTACCGCCTCTTCCCAACTGGGAGCTTCCTTTAGCGGTACCGTCGAAATTAATGCACCATACTCTGACCCTAGCGCGGGATTATTCGAGCTACCAGACAATTTTGTTAATCCCAAACTGCTAGTTGCCACTGGTTGCGGTACCTCGGATGGCAATCGATTTGTCCAAATTGGGCGGGGTGGCTTACCCACAGACCCCACTCAACCTCTTGTGGGTGAAACCCTGTGGATGGATTTACGGCCATTACCTCGCCACACCGCTCGCCGTAGGAAAAATCGTAATCATGCTTCTAATGCTTCTAATCCCGTTAACTCACGTCGGTCTAGAGTTATTGAAGCTAATCGATGGATGATTAATAACGACGGAGTAGTAGAGTTAGTGGCTGATTCAGTTCAGTCGAGTCCCTTCATTTCCTGGTTTTCCCCTTATTATTGCCTACGGTAACAACTGGGGTGTGGGGTGTGGGGTGTGGGGTGTGGGGTGAGTGTAAAAAAAATACCAATTCAAGTAGGGTGGGCAAAGTAATATTATCTAGAAGACTCATTTGAACCAAACTGTGTCTTGATGCAGTCGCTCATGGGGGAAACCCCCAAGACCCCGCTGCATCGCTTTTTGCCCACCCTACAAGCTCCCGACTCCCGATTCCCGATTCCCGATTCCCGATTCCCGACTCCCAACACCCCACACCCCACACCCTACTCCCTACTCCCTACTCCCTACTCCCTAAAAATCCTCTACCATCCATTCTGAGGACCGCTCACCTAGTTCGATCGGAATGCTGACCACTTTGCCTAGTCGTGGACGCTCACGGGTTTTGTTAATGAACTCTTGCACCTGGCTGGCTCCTCCCCAACCTCGGATATAGTTGGCTACTGTATCTAAATGCTCTAGGTACTCAGCTTCGGAAAGGGGGAAGGATTGCTGCTCTAGATACTTCCACATAATCTGAACAAAGATTTTCCCTTGAGTCCTCCGAATCTGGATGTCATAGGAGCGTCCCCACTTATTGA
>NZ_JAAHHU010001457.1:0-1258 GCF_010672095.1 Moorena sp. SIO3I6
TGTGAATAGTCAACTATCTAACCTGGATCGGGATTAATACTTACATAAGTTAAGAGCTACATTCTAGTAATTAAAAAAAAGCCGTTAACCAATTAAGCAAATAAATCTTAGGAGAAACAAACATGAAAGGTCTCGTACTTGGCAGTTTAGGCACTTTATTGATTGCTACCGCTACCACTCCCGTCTTAGCATCAGAAATCGCTGCCAATTCTACCACCAGCCGTAACAATATTGTCGAAGTTAAACCCTTTAACCTGGTCTATCTCGGTTATCAAGGTTACTTTTCTGAGCAAGGTATTCCCAGTAATGCTGGTTTCATCAGCGCTGTAAAAACCAAGAGAATTACCGCTAAAGACCTCGTAGCCAGTGCTATTGAAAGAGGAAGATTATCCCCAGAAACCATCAATGATTCTAGCTATCTGGCTCATGTTAACACTCAACTATCCACCCTTGATCGGGATTAATACTTAGGTAAGCATTTAGCCGTGAGCTAAAAGCGGATTAGCTGAATGCTTACATAAGTTAATACCTACATTCTAGTAATTAAATATAAGCAGTTAACCAATTAAGCGAATCAATTTTAGGAGAAACAAACATGAAACGTCTCGTACTTGGCAGTTTAGGCACATTATTACTTGCTACTGCTACCACTCCCGTCTTAGCATCAGAAATCGCTGCCAACTCTACCACCAGCCGTAACAATATTGTCGAAGTTAAACCCTTTAACCTGGTCTATCTCGGTTATCAAGGTTACTTTTCTGAGCAAGGGATTCCCAGTAATGCTAGTTTCATCAGCGCTGTAAAAACCAAGAGAATTACCGCCAAAGACCTCGTAGCCAGTGCTATTGAAAGAGGAAGATTATCCCCAGAAACCATCAATGATTCTAGCTATCTGGCTCATGTGAATAGTCAACTATCCAACCTGGATCGGGATTAATACTATGGTAAGTATTTAGCGGTCAGCCGTGAGCTAAAAGCTGATAGCTGATACGCGACACGCTGATAGCACCTCAAGTAGCGTGGCCGTAGGCTTTTAGCTGACTGATAGCTTACGAAATCTCAAATCCTGGCTGGGGTTTGGATTTCACTATGTGTTTTTTAAGAAGTAACATAAACTATAAGTGGTTTTTACAAAGTACAAAAAAGGTGTTTTATGAAAACAGAACAGTCACCTAATATCTTTGAGAGTCAGTGGCAACTCTATCAAAAAATACTGACTAACAATTACATGCAACACCGTGAAATTTACGGGATCTTG
>NZ_JAAHHU010001458.1:0-1258 GCF_010672095.1 Moorena sp. SIO3I6
TTAGCTACCATAAACGCTATAAACTTCACTTCTTGATGCAGTCGCTCATGGTTTTGGGTCTGTGTGCGGAACCTGCATCGCTGCTCCCTGTTCCCTATTTCAACAGTTAATTTTACGTTTGTCCGACTACTTAACTAACCAATCCACCCCTAACTCTTATGATGGAGCGTTTCCCATGGCTCAAATATTGAAAGCAATTTATCATAGTGGCACATTTATCCTTCAAACAGCCTGTGATTTACCTGAAGGTGTTGAAGTTGAGCTTGTGGTTCAATCACCTCAAGTCATTCCTCCTAAGATTACCGATATTGAGGCTAGACAAGATTTTTTAAGGTTACTTGTTGAGCGAATGCAACAAAACCCTATTCCTTCTGATTCTCCTAAGTTTACACGAGATATGTTCCATGAACATAGTTAAAAGCTTAAATAATTTATATAGCAATTATACGACTTGTGAGGTACAAATATCTGGGTTTTAGGGAGCAGGGAGCAGGGAGCAGGGAGCAGGTAAGACAGAAGAGGCAAGAGCCAATAGTCAAACAATTCTGTGTACCTCATGAGTCCTAGAAACGCTATATACATCTTCAATTATCCCTTATTTGCAATAACTTACTGGCCTTAAGAATCGCTAATAGCCTTGTTGTTACCCCCTCAGCTAAAATTGAAATAGCGACTTAATATGAGCAGGAGATGGGGTCATGATTTATGAAGTTATCCTCAGTAGAGAAAACGATAAATATATTGCTCGTGCCAAAGAATGGCCGGAAGTCATGGTTGTAGAAAATAGCCGTGATGCTGCCATCAATCAGCTTAAAGCTCAACTACTTGACTATCTAACGAATCAGGTTGAAGTAGTTGAAGTTGACATTCCCCTACTAGGGAAGACAGGAAATCCTTGGCTGGATAAATTTGGATGGTTTAAGGATGACCCTACTTTTGAGGATCTACAGGCTGAAATTGCTGCCTATCGGCAAGAAATCGATCAAGAGATGGGGCACCTGGCAGAGCAACCCTAATCACACGTAATCCAAAAGACTTTGAGCGTGTCATAGGTTTAACCCTCGAAGACTGGTCAGTAATGTATAGCGTTGATTGCATGTATGAGGTAAAATTATCAACTTCAAAGTCCCCCTTTTTAAGGGGGATTTAGGGGGATCCCTTTGTACCTCATGGGAAACAGAATTGCTATAGATTAGTACTTTTGAGTAATCAATGTCGCACCAACTAACTTCACCGTTATATCATTTAATCTTCTATA
>NZ_JAAHHU010001459.1:0-1256 GCF_010672095.1 Moorena sp. SIO3I6
TACACAAAAGCCGATCAACATCAAGATAATCTGGCGACGCCGCAAAATGCGATCAAGTAGGACATGGAAACTAGTCAAATTCACTCCACCCCATCCAAACTTACGACTAAATGCAATTTGCTCCCCTATACCCTATTCTGTATCAAATTCTCAAACCTGCCTTTCCCAATTGCCTGTGGTCAGGAGCAACGGATTCACCTGCGATCGCACTGACCTTCGATGATGGACCCCATCCACACTACACTCCCAAGTTACTGCAAGTTTTAAACCGCTACCAAGTCAGAGCAAGTTTTTTCTGGTTGGGCGTTTGCGTAAACCAAGCCCCCAGTGTCGCCAGAGAAGTTTACCAACAAGGTCACTGGTTGGGACTCCATGGATATTACCATCAGTCTTTTCCCTTTCTAAAACGGGATGCCCTTAAGCAGAGTTTGCTCCTTACCCAAGACGCGATCGCTCAAGCTTGTCAGATTCACCCAGACAAGGTAAAAGATGTTCGTCCCCCTAACGGATTATTTACGCCCCGAACCTTGAATATACTGCACCAGTGGAACTATAGATCAGTAATGTGGAGTGTTGTCCCAGAAGACTGGAAACGTCCTGGTGTCAGTATAATCGTGGAGCGAGTCCTAAAGCAGGTTCAAAACGGTTCCCTGATCGTCTTACATGATGGTTATTATGGAGGACAAGATGTGGTTGAAACTACGGGTGAGTTAATTCCTCAGCTATTGCACCAAGGTTACAACTTTGTTAGTATTAACCAGCTATGGCAGGAAAATTAGTAGTTTTGTTAATTGACTTACGGTTTTCTCGCTCACTGCACCGTAAACTCCTAGAAAAACTGCTTTGCTAGACGCTTCCGGTTTTCCATCTCCGGAACTCCTGTAGTGAACTACTCGGGTTCAATTACCTACTCTATATACTTCATATAGAGTAGAATATCGAGCTTGACGCTATATGTAGTGCTCAGCTAATCTGATAAATTTTAAAAAGAATGAGCAAAACGTAAAAATTGAAATTAGAAATTAAAATAATGATCAACCACTAGCTCTATCGGACGAGGAGAGTTGCTTCCCCTACCCAATGTTGAGATCGTCTTTCTCTGGAGTATTTCCGATGCCCTGGTTCACCATTCTGTTACGCAGGAATAGGGAATTAGGAGCTGGTTAAATGAACTTACTTGGCAGTACTTTCACTTAGCGTCTTACTACATTGGCTAGGGTTATGTGTTACAAGAGTAATGCAAAATAATCATTACC